>PLSN01000120.1 GCA_003165135.1 Bacteroidota bacterium | reverse complement strand
TTGGGCTCGTATTAAACTTTTAATTGAAAGGCTTGAATATAGTGCAACATCATTTGGTATATCCATACCTATATTAAAATTGTCCGAATCAATAACCCAATTGCGAGGGAGAGAATCAATTAGATTGTTATAATTATCTTCATTTATTATTGGGGTAGGTTTAAGTTTACGCCTGTCAAAATTTGTTGTGGTTTTGGAGTAAATCTCTTTCCCAATTTCAACTAAAGGATTAATTACTTGCCATGATAAAGTTGAATTGTTATAAACAAAATACTTCTTCTTGTTTTTCTGGCTGTATGCTTTTGTTATCTGCAAATTAAGAAAACTTGAAGGGTCTTGTTCTATCTCCCGTATTTGTTCAATGTTCTTTATCACTGCGTTAATAAAGTTATCCGTATTGCCATCAACTGTATATATAAAATGAAAATTCTTTTCTTTCGTTTTATAGAATAAGGATAAAATAGACAAGGGCCTGTGATTGCCTTTGAAGGTGTCATTTACATTATGTGGGCCGTCTATTAATATCTTTAAAAGCTCCTTGAATTCTTGCAAAAATATCTGGAATTCTGAGCGAATTTTTAAATAGTTACTTATAAAAGATTTATATATATGGATATTGAACATAGATGATTGAGCTGTCCATTCACCATCCATTTTTACTCTTTCGACTTTTACTATCTCGACTTGTAATAAGTTACCAGGTGCTTTTACACAGTATGTCATTAAATCCTTTGTTATTGGGGATTGATACCCTAGAATAAGTTTACTTCTCATATAATCAAAATTAATTGATTATAGCTTAATTATCAGGTGAAATACATAGTCATAGCGCTTTTCCCCCAAATAATTCTTGTCTATGTGGAAAAAATGTTTATTTTTGCCGTCCTTTTTGGGGAAAATATATAATTTCATAAAAGATGAAAAGAACGTTTCAACCTAGTCGTCGCAAGAGAATCAACAAGCACGGCTTCAGAGAAAGAATGAGCACAAAGAATGGTAGAAAAGTCATTCAACGCAGACGCGCAAGGGGCCGCAAAAAGCTCTCTGTATCAAGCGAAACAAGGCTTAAGTAAGAAGCACGCCCCGGGCGGTTTTGCAGGATTTGATATGGTGCGCTTCGGCAGCAGCCTGTCACTCTGCAAAGACGAACGCCTGAGCCGCGAACTTCTGCTCGATAAACTATTTAAGGAGGGTAAATCCGTTTCACAAGATGGATTTACCCTTGTTTTTTTGCGGGTCGAGCTGCCCGCTTTCTACCCTGCACAGGCGGCCTTCNNTATTTCAAAAAAGCCACAGACCGCAATACTATCAAGCGCCACCTCCGCGAGGCATACAGAAAGAACAAATTACCTCTCTATCAGAAACTGGTGGACAATAAATACCAGCTTGCCCTAATGCTGATATTCAAAGGAAAAGATGTGCCTGAGCATACCTGGGTAGAGAAAAATGTCGCAGAACTGATCGTCAAACTGACAGATCGACTGAAAGCTGCCTGAGGCAAAAAAAATCCCAATTATCTTTTCCGTTTTACAAATTATACTATTTTCGTATCAGATCATGAACAGAAATTATCCTTTCAGCGTTTGTTGTTGTTGTGCTGAGTCAGCGCAGCTGAGGGGATATGCTATGTAGTATAAATAGATTATAAAAAATATTCTAAGCCCNNTGAAGTAACATGTTGTCAGACAAAATAAGATCTTTCCAGAAGCGCTTTCCCCACGGATACGCGCAGATGATACACGCGCAGAGTTTTGCGGATGAGATCATCAATTTCCTATTCCCCGTCAGGTGGGGCAGCGAACTAACCGTCGACCTGCTCAGCCAGAAGGAACCGCCACTGAGGGCCAAGCTCGCCACTCTGATAGAGGCGTCCAATGCTGATCCAGCCATAGCTGATGTATTCTTTGATGAGCTGAGCGAGACATTCGACCTTCTTATCAAAGATGCTGAGGCCATCCTGACTTTCGACCCTGCGGCTAATTCACTCGAAGAGGTGGTCATAGCCTATCCGGGATTTTATGCCATTGTGATTCACAGACTCGCACATATTTTATATAAAAATGGTGTGGTCATCCTGCCTCGGATACTCTCTGAGTATGCACACAGCAAGACGGGTATAGACATACACCCGGGTGCGCAGATAGGACAATCATTCTTCATCGATCACGGTACAGGCATTGTGATAGGAGAGACCACCATCATAGGTGCCAATGTCAAAATATATCAAGGTGTGACATTGGGTGCACTGACGGTAGAAAAAGGTGCCGCACAAGGCAAGCGCCACCCCACGATACAGGACAATGTGATCATCTACTCCGGCAGCACCATATTGGGTGGCAAGACCACTGTAGGCCATGACTCTGTGATAGGCGGCAATGTCTGGCTTACGGAAAGTGTACCGCCATTCTCGGTCGTGTACCAGAAGAGTGAGGTCAAGATCCGCGACCGGTCAGAGATGAAAAACGTCATAGAATTTATGATCTAACGAGGGACAAAGGACGAGGGACGAGGAATGTAATGCACTTCGCCACTTTTCAAAATAGGAAATCATTTAATTAAAAGTATAAACAAAATATCATGAAGGCACAAAACATTTTGCAGACGATAGGAAACACTCCGCATGTGCG
The DNA here is from genome assembly GCA_003165135.1 of Bacteroidota bacterium. Lineage (GTDB taxonomy): Bacteria > Bacteroidota > Bacteroidia > Chitinophagales > LD1 > UBA1941. The sequence goes on along the minus strand of PLSN01000120.1, from coordinate 548 downwards.
GGTGAATAGATTATTTGGCAATGACCACGAGGTCTATGTCAAGCTAGAACGCGCCAATCCCGGTGCATCGATCAAAGACCGTATCGCACTCGCTATGGTAGAAGACGCAGAACAGAAAGGGTTGCTGAATAAAGACTCAGTAATCATAGAACCGACATCCGGCAATACAGGTATAGGACTTGCTATCGTAGCAGCTGTGAAAGGATACAAGCTCATCCTCGTGATGCCTGAGAGCATGAGCCTGGAGCGCAGAAGGCTCATGGCAGTGTATGGAGCACAGTTTGAACTGACACCGAGAGAAAAAGGTATGAAAGGCGCAATAGAAAAAGCAAAGGAACTCGCTGCTGCCGCCCCACACTCATGGATACCCGGCCAGTTTGAGAATCCCGCCAATATAGAAGTACATAAACGCACCACTGCACAGGAGATCCTCGCGGACTTTCCTGATGGCCTGGACTATCTGATCACAGGCGTGGGTACAGGTGGCCATATCACAGGTGTGGCGGAAGTGCTGAAAGCTAAATTCCCTAATCTGAAGGTCTTTGCAG
>PLSN01000451.1 GCA_003165135.1 Bacteroidota bacterium | reverse complement strand
TTATAGTCACAAGCAAATCCCTCTGCTTTTGATTGATCCCTGTTAATAAGCGTAAGGCTGTGATTGGGTAGATAGTTTACGAGATTTTTGAGTGTCAGTGCTCCTATTTTGCCCAACCCCATCAGACAGACATTCTGATGATTCCCTTCTTTGATCTCCTGCTTGAGGAGTTTCACGACAGCATAAGACACAGAAGTAGTCCCGTCTGAAATATCTGTATTGGCCTTGATCTGCTTTGATGCTTTTAGAGATTCACTGACCAGTTTCTCCAATAGACCGCTTACCTTATTATTCTCTTTAGCCAGCGCGAAAGCATTTTTGATCTGGCGCACTATCTCATAGTCACCAAGTATCTGAGAGTCTATACCGGATGCTACTTTAAACAGATGCCTGATCGCTTCATCGCCTTCCTTCACAAAAGTATAGTTCCCGATTTCTTCTTTTGTCACAGTTGTGTAATTTTCGAAGATCTGGTATAACTTATACAGTTCGTTTGAAGTAGTATAGATCTCGGTCCTATTGCAGGTAGAGAGGATGAAGAGATCATTGACCAATGGGCTTTGGGTCTCCTGATATATTTTTTGTATTGCTGCAGTGGAGAAAGCAAACTTATTTCTGATCTCCAGAGGAGTATTGTGGTAATTTACTCCCACAATCGTCAAATCAACCATATTTTGAGTAACCATGAATTTACTTACGTAATTTATCGCGGTGCAAGATATGCTCAAAGGCAACCTTTACTATATGACACAGGTCATTTTTGCAGGAAATGACAATTCTATGACAAAACTAAACCCGCGCTGTTTTGTTTATTGGACAATTCCTGCAATTTTCACACCATGATAGAAAAAAAGACCGGCCTTATCTTACTCAATCTGGGATCCCCCGATAGCTACTCTGTAGCAGATGTCCGCAAATACCTGCGTGAATTCCTTATGGATGAGAGAGTTATAGATATACCATGGGCATTCAGAACGCTATTGGTCAAGGGTATCATTGTCCCTTTCCGGGCTCCGAACTCTGCAAGAGCCTATCAAACTATATGGACCTCACAAGGATCACCATTGAAAGTCATAACTATGCAGTTTAAGGATGCCTTGCAGCAGCAGCTGTCCATTCCGGCATCAGTAGCCATGAGATATGGCAGTCCGACCCCCGAGGTAGCATTCAAAGAACTGAGGTCGAAGGTCGAAGGCTTAGAGGAAGTCCTTATAGCTCCGATGTACCCGCATTATGCCATGAGTTCCTATGAGACGGCCATAGAGCATGCTGTATCTCATATCAGATCGGTACAAAAAGACATTAGCATCAGGATATTAAAACCATTCTATAATGAGCCGGCATATATAGAATCGCTCGCTGCCAGTATCAGGCCTTATTTGGAGGGGGATGAATATGATGGGTATCTATTCAGTTATCACGGACTCCCGGTGCGCCATCTCAGAAAGTCTGACACTACAAGAAATCATTGCTATGTATCAGGTGATTGCTGCGAGATCAAGTCCCTCGCATGGGACACTTGCTATAAACATCAGGTCAAAATCACTACCAAACTTGTAACAGAGAAGCTAGGTTTTGACCAGGCCAAAGTGACTCTTACCTTTCAGTCGCGTCTGGCAGGCGACAAATGGCTACAGCCATATACAGATATAGCATTGGAGGAATTGCCCAAGAAGGGAATCAAAAAACTACTGGTGCTATGTCCGGCTTTCGTGGCTGACTGTCTGGAAACTCTCGAAGAGATGGATGACAGGGGCAAAGAGATATTCATGCATAACGGGGGAGAGGTTTTCACGCGGGTGCCCTGTATGAATACTCAGCCTGAATGGGTCAGGACGGTAGCTAAATACTGCGAGGGCTACGAAAAAGAATATGCAGCCATGTGGAGCTGAGCTAAGAACTGATCTTCGTCATATATTTCCCGGCATTAGCCTTTGATATTTGTATCAACAAACAGATGCCATGCAGATAGACTCCGACCTCATAGCCAAATACAATCAACCCGTACCCCGCTACACGAGCTACCCGACAGTACCTTTCTGGAAGGAAAAGATAGAAGTAGGGGCATGGACGGCAGCACTCAGGGAGCAGGTCAGGATACATAATGCGGAGGAGGGCATCAGCCTCTATATACATCTGCCATTCTGTGAGTCGCTCTGCACCTACTGTGGATGCAATAAGCGGATCACTCATGACCACAAGGTCGAGAGAGATTATCTGGATGCCATCAAAAAAGAATGGGACCAATACCTCTCTCTCATGCCCGCTCCGCCTCTGGTCAGGGAGCTGCACCTCGGCGGTGGCACTCCGACATTTTTCTCTCCTGAAAATCTGAGGGAACTAATAAGCTATATCCTCGCCAGTAGTATAGTGCATCCCGAGCGAGAGTTTAGTATCGAGGGCCATCCCAATAATACTACCATGAAGCACCTGACCACGCTGTATGATCTGGGATTCCGCCGTATCAGCTATGGTGTACAGGACAATGACCCAACCGTGCAGAAAGTCATCAACAGGATACAGCCTGTAAAGAATGTAAAAAGAACGACCGATGATGCGCGCGAGGTCGGCTTCTCCTCAGTCAACTATGACCTGATATACGGACTACCGCTACAGACACTGGAAGGGATGACGAGGACCATGGAGCAGGTACTGGAGCTGAGGCCCGACCGGATCGCCTTCTATAGCTATGCGCATGTGCCCTGGACCAGCAGGGGGCAGCGGTTATTTGACGAGAATGACCTGCCGGGTGCTGACCTGAAGCTACAGCTCTACCTGACCGGCAAAAAGATGCTGACCAAGGCGGGATATACAGATATAGGGATGGACCATTTTGCTCTGCAAGAAGATGATCTTTACAAAGCATGGAAAGAGGGTACGCTGCACCGTAACTTTATGGGCTATACTACCCAGAAGACGGCTATGCTGATAGGATTGGGAGTGTCAAGTATCAGTGATATCGGTACTGCTTTTGCGCAAAACGAAAAGAACCTTTTGGACTATTACAAACTGGTCGGTAAGGGAATACTGCCAATACAGAAAGGATATTTTCTGACAGATGAAGATGTTTCATTCCGGGATTATATTCTGGACATCAGTTGCAGAAATGCTACCTGCTTTAAGTCAGATGATATGGCATTATTGGAAAAAGTCACTTTCCCCGAACTCGATAAACTGGAAAATGATAACCTCATCACCAGAGATGCAGATAAACTTGTGCTGACTGAAACAGGCAAACATTTTCTCAGGAATGTGTGCCGGGCATTTGACCTGCATCTGCTCAGAAATCAAGCGATGGAGCAGAAGACTACATTCAGTAAAGCTATTTAGCAGCCTGATCATTCCCAGCAGAGCGATAGTGCTTATATATCCTTATGGCACTCATCAATATAATGATGAACAACATT
>PLSN01000382.1 GCA_003165135.1 Bacteroidota bacterium | reverse complement strand
ATTCTGAAACAATATACTCCGACAGATAAATGGCATAAGAAGTTTGAAGAGATAGAGTCGTCCCTTTTTCGCAAACATTATTCATTTGGCATTTTGGCGACCATTTATATCAGGGAAGGCATGCTCAAGGACCTATATGAACTACTGAAGAAACATGCATTCCTGAGTAATATCCACGATACGATACATATACTTTTACCGGCTTATAAAACGGAAGTACTCAATCTATACAATAAGGCGATCATTTCGCTGCTTGGGCATGGCACTGCCAGCGCCTATAAGGAAGCTGTCGACCATCTTAATTATCTGCTTAGCCTTGGGCAGAAAGAGATCGTGCACGACTGGGTCGAAACCTTTAAATCTATTTACTCAAACCGTCCCCGATTTCTTAAGGAATTAAAAAAAGTAAAAGTCTAAATTTGTCCGAACGGGTCTCTTATCTCACGTCTATTGTCTCATGTCTGCTCAGATTTCTGCCAAAATGTCCCAAAATCCTCATTGGCAAACAATTTGATATGTTTGCGGCGGAGAATAATGTCAAAAATGGAAGAAAATAAAGATTACAACGCTGAATTGCCTCAGGATGAAAACCTGAATGAGGAAACGATTTCACAGGAAGAGACCGAAAAGGTGATCAATGATATAAATGAGTCTACCCTCGACCCTCGTGACGAGCAGATCTCTTTGCTCAAAAAGCAGGTAGAAGAATACAAGGACAAACACCTCCGCCTCTATGCAGATTTTGACAACTTCAAAAAGCGAAATGCCAAAGAAAGGCTGGAACTGATACTCACAGCAGGCAAAGATGTCATTCAGGACATGCTCCCGATATTAGATGATTTCGAAAGGGCTACCAAAGCCCTCGAAAACACAACCGATGTAGCGGCAGTGAAAGAAGGAATGAAACTCATTCAAACCAAACTCATCAAGACCCTCGAAGCAAAAGGATTGAAACCTATCGAGGCTATCGGTAAAGATTTCAATGTAGAGCAATGTGAGGCTATCACTGAGATACAGGCTGCACCGGAAATGGTGGGCAAAGTGATCGATGAAGTAGAAAAAGGATATTATCTCAATGACAAAATAATACGCTTCGCAAAAGTAGTAGTAGGCAAATAATTATAAATTGGAATACCTTGTATTCCCGGCAACAGCCAATCAACAACCGATAACAGATTCATGGCAAAGAGAGATTATTACGAAATACTGGGCGTAGCAAAGACAGCGTCGGCAGATGAGATCAAAAAAGCTTATCGCAAGGAGGCCTTGAAATATCACCCCGATCGTAATCAAGGCAATAAAGAAGCGGAAGAGAAATTCAAAGAAGCCGCCGAGGCGTATGAAGTTCTAAGTGATGATCAGAAGAAAGCCAAATATGACCGTTTCGGACATGCTGCTGATATGGGTCAGGGCGGCGGATATGGTGGAGGCGGAATGAACGTTGAGGACATCTTCAGAAATTTTGGTGACATATTCGGAGGCGGCCAAGGCGGAGGCGGTGGATTTGATCCGTTTGAATCCTTCTTTGGTGGTGGCCGCTCATCAGGTGGTGGCAGGCAGCGCGGCCGCAAAGGCAGCAACCTGCGTATCCGTGTTAAAATGACCATGAGCGAAGTAGCCAATGGCGCACACAAAACAATCAAGGTCAAAAAACATGTCGCCTGTCATACATGCCACGGCAGTGGTGCCAAGGATGCCAGCTCTGTGAGCAAATGTACGATGTGCGGTGGTCAGGGCGTAGTCAAAAGAGTGACCAATACCATACTCGGCCAGATGCAGACCACTACTACCTGTCCGCAGTGTAATGGCTCAGGAGAAATGATAACTAAGAAGTGCCCAACCTGTAATGGCCTCGGCACTGAATACGGTGAAGAAACACTCAATATAGATATACCCGCAGGTGTACAGGATGGCATGCAGCTCTCTATGAGCGGCAAAGGAAATGCCGGCGAACAAGGCGGCCCGGCAGGCGACCTGATCATTTCTATCGAAGTAGAAGCACATCCGGAATTGGAGATAGATGGACAAAATGTGATCTATAACTTGCATCTCAATTTCGCAGATGCGGCGCTGGGATGTAATGTAGAAGTCCCTACTGTCGATGGCAAGGCCAAGATCAAGATACCCGCAGGCACGCAGGCTGGCAAGGTCCTACGCCTCAATGGCAAAGGAATTCCATCAGTAAACAGCTACGGCAAAGGCGACCAACTCATCATCATCAATGTATTTACACCTACACATCTGAGTGCAGAGGAAACAAAGATCATCGAGAAGTTCCGCACCTCACCAAACTTCAAACCTTCTAAAGATTCTAAAGGTGATAAGGGCTTCTTTGATAAGATGAAGGATATTTTCAGAGAGTAATGAGTTAAACAATTCCTGATTTCCAAATTCCTCTTNNGGGCCCAATGGTGCCGGCAAGACCACACTGATACGCATGATCACACGGATCATATTTCCCGATAGCGGCACGATACTATTCAGCGGTGAGCCCCTCAAAGAAGAACACACTAACAAGATAGGCTATATGCCCGAGGAACGTGGACTCTACAAGACCATGAAAGTATACGAGCACCTGATCTATCTGGCCCGGCTCAAGGACCTCTCGGCATCGGAGGCCGATAAAAGGGTCAACTATTGGATCGACAGATTTGAGATCGGCAGCTGGAAACAAAAAAAGATAGAAGAGCTCTCAAAGGGCATGGCGCAGAAAGTGCAGTTTATTGCCACCGTGATCCACGACCCGGAGCTGCTTATACTCGACGAGCCATTCTCTGGCCTCGATCCTATCAATGCAAAATTGATAGAAGATGAGATATATAATCTGAAGCAAAAGGGCAAGACCATTATTTTCTCTACCCATCGTATGGAGCAGGTGGAGGAGATATGCGACCAGATAGTACTGATAAATAAAGGCCACAAAATACTAAGCGGAGGTGTGGCAGAACTCAAACAACAGTTTAAAGAAAACAGGTACAGTATACATTATGATGGCATACTGGCGAACGGCTTCAGTTCGCAGTTTGATGTCATCTCTACGCATGATGGTGAAGCCATAGTCCAGGCCAAGTCATCAACTAATGAAATATTGAAGTATTTTATCGATCATGACATTACAGTGAGAAGCTATAATGAGATATTGCCAAGTCTCAATGAGATATTTATCAAAGCTGTGAATGATACTACGACGGCAGGCATCATGCAAAATCAAAGAACGATATGAAAAAAGTATTCATCATAATCAGGCGTGAATACATCACCCGTGTACGAAAGAGAGCTTTCATAGTCACTACGTTATTAGCCCCATTGGGATTTTTAGGCTTTATCATTTTTTCTTTTTTGATGGCTGGATACTCCAGCAGCAATAAGAGTGTAGCGGTCATCGATGATTCAGGGGTATTTGCCAGTGTTGCTTTTCCTGATGCACCTGATGGTTCTGTATTATTTCATAAAGAAACAGATCTGACTAAACTGGAAGCCGATACCAAGAATACAAAGAATCAGAAGTATGATGCCATCATTCAGATACCGGCCAATTATGAACTTGACAACCCCAAGAAGATAAATATCAATTGCCTCTCGGACAAAAGCATGGGAATGATAGCCCGAACTTTCATCAATAAAACATTTTCGGATAAGATCCGTGAACTGCGTGCTAAGAAACTCAACATAGATCAGGACCAACTGGACAATCTCAGCCAGGAGATTGACCTGACATACAAAGGACTCTCTGAGGATAAAAAGAAAAGCGCCAATGCCACGATAGGTGTTGCCTTCGGATATGTGATAGGCATGGCCATATATATTCTGCTGCTCATCTACGGCACTATGATCATGCGGGGAGTGATGGAGGAAAAATCCAACCGTATCATGGAGGTACTGGTATCCAGTGTCAAACCGGTACAGCTTATGCTTGGCAAAATAATAGGCATCGGAGCAGTTGGTATCACACAGTTTATACTCTGGATTCTATTGATTGTTCTGGGTCTGTTTATCATTCCTTTTTTAGGCATTACTCCTGATCATGTTCAATCCATGTCAAGGGGCAATATACAGGGAGGTGATTTCGACCCGGACAAGATCCAGATGGTGTTTGCCGGTTTAAATGATTATCATTTTGCTCCGCTTATTTTTGTTTTTATTATTTTCTTTTTTGGCGGCTTTCTGCTCTATGGCTCGCTCTTCGCAGCTATAGGAGCTGCCGGCGGAGATGAGACAGATTCTCAGTCGCTCACATTTCCCGTTATGCTTCCCATAGTCATCTCCTTTGTGATGCTGATGAATGTACTCGGCCAGCCCGAGGGCAACCTTGCCCTATGGGCATCATTGATTCCTTTCTCCTCACCTATCATCATGCCTGCACTCATGCCTTTCAATCCTCCCATCTGGCAGATCATCCTGTCGCTTGTATTACTTTACGGAGGGTTTGTGCTTTGTGCTATGCTAGCCGCCAAGATATACCGGACAGGCATACTGATGTATGGCAAAAAAACAACATTCAGGGAAATAGGCCGCTGGATATTCGCCAGAAATTAACTTTATAATTGATTTGATAGCATTCAGGTCGCAATGAAATACCTTATTGAGGTATTTTGCCCTTTATATTCTTGTCCAGAATTTGAATTTAATTAAATTGCGCTACAGATATTTTTCAGATGAAAGGAATTATACTCGCCGGAGGCTCCGGTACCCGACTTTACCCGATCACATATGCTATCAGCAAGCAGATCATGCCGATATATGATAAGCCTATGATCTATTATCCGCTATCTGTATTGATGAAGGCGGGTATCAATGAGATACTTATCATCTCCACTCCTGCAGACTTACCTAACTTTGAGCGACTGCTTGGAGATGGCAAAAAATACGGCTGCCGTTTCGAATACAAGATACAGCATACACCCAATGGACTTGCACAGGCATTTGTCTTAGGCGAGGAATTCATCGGTAAGGATAAAGCTGCACTGATATTAGGTGATAATATTTTTTATGGCACCGGCCTTGAGCAGTTGCTTCAGGCCAATAGCAACCCTGAGGGTGGTGTGGTATTTGCCTATCATGTATCTGATCCGGACAGATATGGAGTGGTAGAGTTTGATCAGAGTGGCAAGGCCATCTCAATAGAAGAAAAACCAACTACTCCTAAATCAAACTACGCAGTACCGGGCTTATATTTCTACGACAATGATGTGATACGCATAGCAAAAGAACTGAAGCCAAGCCCAAGAGGAGAATATGAGATCACGGATGTAAACAAAGAATATCTGCAAAGAGGCCATCTGAAGGTAGGTATATTGGACAGAGGTACAGCATGGCTCGATACAGGTACTTTTGACTCGCTGATGCAGGCATCACAATTCGTACAGGTGATAGAACAAAGACAAGGATTAAAAGTAGGCTGTAT
>PLSN01000417.1 GCA_003165135.1 Bacteroidota bacterium | reverse complement strand
CAAAAATGCGGGCAGAAGCTGTTTTTAATCACGGCCGGGAGCCGGTAGCAGTAAGCAAACCGGAGGATTTCATAGTAGAACAATGAATGGGGCCTAGATAAAGAAAGCTCAAATAATCATATCTTAGGCCGCGATGCATATCAGCAAAAAATATATTGCTATCCAAGCTTTGGTAGCTATCAGCCTATTCTATTTGGCTGAGATATTTATGCGGCATCAGGGATATGCACCGGGTGATCTCCGGCCTAATTGGAGCAATTTTCATCCTGTCGATTCGCTGATAGTACATGACGATTTCATCGTCGATAGTACAGGGATACTGGTAGCGAATATAAAAACCACAAAGACCCCTGTCAATAGCAATGGTTTTCGCGCGCCTGAGTTTGCAGGTATGGATACTGTGAAACATAAACTCCTTTTGATAGGTGATAGTTTCACATGGGGATTGACGGCCCAGCCCCTCGATAGTTGTTTTGCCGAATTGTTGAAGGCGAAAGTTGAAGGGACTGTGATCAATACTGGCATACCTAGTACTGACCCTGCACAGTATGATGCCATTGCCCGCAGGTATATACCGATACTAAAACCGGAAAAGGTTGTGGTCATGTTTTACCTGGGCAATGACATCATGCCGCAGCCAAGGCCGACCATACCATATAAGCCATTTTACTATTACACCAATGCCGGCGCTATGATGGCAGACGATGGTCCGGTACATCTCAATAGTGCACGTGATGCATATGATTACTATACCCGTCGAAAATTTTTTCTGATACATCCTGTTGGTTTTTTCGAAAAGGTGATCGCAAAGAGCGCCCTGCTATCACGGATATACTCTCTCAAATACAGATGGAAAGAAAAAAGAGAAGCTGAACTGGCGATCACTGACATGTCTGTTACACAGAAATATCTTTATTCTATCGTGAATATTTGCAAGGAAAATCATTGTGCATTGCAGATCATTTTGATACCAGAGATCAAGGAAGCTGATAAACCTTTGTCTTTTTTCGAAAAAAGGTATACGGGATTTTTTGCTGATAGTATACTATCTAAGTACACCTATATTCCAGAAGGGAATTCTCCCAAAAACTATATGCCATATCCTGATGGTCATCTCAATAATGCAGGGCATAAGTTTTATGCACTAAGGATAGCTGAGCGGATTGCTCGAATGAAGAAAGGAAATTAAACAGCCCTTTTGCTAAATATTTTTCTACTTTGCGCGTCCTCATAGAGGTCGGATAGAAGAAATGAAGATCGATTTTCCACATAAACAGAGTGCCCACTGCGAAAACGGCGTAGTAGCAAACTTAATGCGCTTTCAGGGCTATGACTTTGATGAGCCTATGGTATTTGGGATCGGATCGGGGATATTTTTCTCTTATTTCCCATTTATCAAAATGAATGGCATTCCCGTCACATCATACAGGATCCTGCCGGGAGCTATTTTTAAAAGATTTACGAGGCGTATTGGGATCAAAATAGAGAGCCATACATATTCCAGCAAGGAAAAAGCAATGGCTGAACTGGATGTTATGCTTGACAAAGGCATACCTGTCGGTATGCTGTCTTCAGTTTTTTACCTGACCTATTTGCCTGACGCATATCGTTTTCATTTCAATGCTCATAATATAGTGGTATATGGCAAAGAAGGCAATGACTACCTCGTGAGCGACCCTGTGATGGATTATGTGACCACTATTGCCTCCGAGGACCTCATCAGAGCACGGTTCGCAATGGGTGTGCCGGCACCAAAAGGTAAAATGTACTATCCAATAGAGCTACCAGGCGAATACAATCTGGAACAGGCCATTTGGCTTGGCATCAAGCGTGCAGGATTTGATATAGCGGAGATACCGATACCTATTTTCGGTGCTAAAGGAATGCGCTATATGGCAAAAACACTGCGCACATGGCCCGAGAAACTAGGCAGCAAGAAATCAATACAATATCTGGGAAATGTGGTCCGCATGCAGGAAGAGATAGGTACCGGTGGCGCGGGTTTCAGGTTTATTTATGCGGCATTTCTGGACAAAGCAAGCAAGATCGTGCAGAATGACGAACTATACGACCTATCTAAACAACTCACTGCCACGGGTGACAAATGGCGCGATTTCGCCTATCATGCCGGACGGATATGCAAGAGTAGAAAATCAGACCTGCTTTCATTTGCAGAGCTCTCAGATATCATTATGCAGTGCGCGGACGAGGAAACCAGAATATTCGGCAGATTGTACCAAATTGCCAAAGAACACGACAAACGCTTCGTTTATTCGTAGTTTCAAAATTCCTCTTCCTTTGTTTCAAATCATAATTATATTTACGCCATGGATGAATTAATATATAACCTGAAGGTGGAGATCATTAAGCGCCTGAATCTGGAGGATTTGACCCCCGAGGAGCTTGATGAGAACGCTCAATTGTTCGGTCCCGATTTCGGACTGGATTCGATAGATGCATTGGAGCTGATCGTGATGCTGGACAAGAACTATAAGATCAAGATAGAAGACCCTAAGGAAGGCCGCAAGGTTTTTCAGACCGTACGTACGATAGCTGAGTACATACAGGAGCATCAAGCGAAGCAGCCGGCATGAGTACTCGGATTTTTGTCACGGGCATGGGCATCATCACCTCTATAGGTATGAATACCGATGAGCACTTTGATTCGCTGATGGGCCTGCGTACAGGTTTCAGTAAAATAGAACTCCTGCCTACTGTTCATAGGGACATACTCCCTGCTTTTGAAATAAAAATTACGGACAGCGAACTATGTCGGCTCGCAGGTGTGCCTGAAGGTGAAGGCTATTCGCGCACAGCATTGCTCGGGATCATTTCTGTGAAAGAAGCATTGCAATCCGCTCAGATATCAGATGTGAAAGAAGCCCGTACAGGACTTATTTCCTCTACTACAGTCGGGGGTATGCGGGAGTTTGAGGCCAATTATAAGGAACTTATAGATCCCAGTGTGGAAGGTGATTTTATGCAGTTTGCGCATGTGGTAGATACAGGTGAGCATGCTGAGCGCATAGCAGACTATTTTGGTATCCGAGATTATGTCAATACGGTGAGTACTGCCTGCTCCTCTGCGTCCAATGCCATCATTCTCGGTGCTGAGCTGATCAAGCATGGCAAACTCGACAGGATGATCTGCGGGGGCAGCGACGTGTTGTCCAGATTTACATTGAATGGATTTAATTCGCTCATGATACTTGACAAAGGCCACAACAGGCCCTTTGATGCAAACAGGTCGGGAGTCAATCTCGGCGAAGGTGCTGCCTTTGTGGTGCTGGAGTCTGAAGAAATGCTGCAAAAGTACCCTAGAAAAATATGGGCAGAACTGACCGGCTATAGCAACTCCAATGATGCTTATCATCAGACCGCATCATCGCCTGATGGAGATGGTGCCCTGCTGTCAATGCAGCGGGCTCTAGACATGGCAGGAATGAAGACTAGTGATATCGACTATATTAATTGCCATGGCACTGCTACTGAGAACAATGATCTCTCGGAAGCACTTGCCATTCAAAATTTATTTGGTGAGCACATTCCACTCTTTGCTTCGACCAAGCCATACACAGGGCACACACTGGCTGCAGCGGGCGGAGTGGAAGCAATCTTTTCTTTGCTTAGCATCGATCATGATGTGGCTTTTCCGAATTTGAACTTTGAAGAGCAAATGCCGGAGATCACTATCACACCATTGAAATCATTGACAAAGAATATTACCATCACAAATATTTTGTCCAACTCTTTTGGATTTGGCGGAAGCAATACTTCGCTTTTGTTTTCTAAAACAAAGCAAACAGTATGAGCAAAAAAACTGCATATTATATACAAGGCATGGGGAATATCTCTCCTCAGCGGACCTTTGATAATAGCGAGTTTCTGCCCGAGATCAGCGAGTACCAGGAGAATGTGCTGATGTGCGTGAGGCCCGAGTTCAAGAATTATATTAACCCGGTAGCACTACGCAGGATGAGCCGTATGTTTAAGATAGGCCTGAGCGCTGCCAAGATCTGCGCACAGGACGCCGGGATGGAAATGCCAGACGGTATCATCACGGCTTCGGGTTATGGATGTATAGGAGATACAAGCCGCTTCATGCTAGAGGTCATTGAGAACGGCGAGAAGCAACTCACGCCGACTCTTTTTATGCAGAGTACATATAATTCCATCTCAGGCGGTATAGCTATGGCGATGAAGTGCAATAATTACAACACCACATATGTCCATCGTGGGTTTGCATTTGAGACCGCGCTGCAGGATGCCATGATGCAGATATATGATGATCCCTCAAAGAGGATCCTGCTTGGTGGTTTTGATGAGACCAACGACGGACAGTTTGCTATCTGTATACGTACAGGTTATCACCGCAAAGATTTCGTCAATAGCCTTTCACTTTTTCAAACTGAAGGCCGGGGAACTTTGCAAGGCGAAGGAGCCTCATTCTTCACTATCGGCAGTGAGAAAACAGACAATACTTATTGCCGTATCAGCGGATTGCAGTTGCTTTACGCACCTAAAGATAAATCGGAGATCATTAATGCCATCAATGATGTGTTGAGTGAGGCAGGTATTGACATAAAAGATGTCGATATAGTCATAAATGGCATAGGTGGCGACACGATCAATGATGGGCTGAATAATCAGGTCATGGACGCTATCTTTGCTGACACACAGCAGGTCGTATTCAAACATCTGAGTGGAGACTATTGCACCGCATCTTCTTTCGGGCTTTGGCTGGGTGCACAGATGCACCGTTATCAGACCATTCCGGAAATAGTAAAGACAAATCATATTCACTCCGGTGCTCCGATCAGAAATATCCTCATGCTCAATCATTTCAGGGGAAAGAACTATGGTATTGTGCTGCTAAGCACTCCGTCCGATGAACAATTTTAACCCTTTATTGTTCAGTGTTTGAATCAAAGAAAAACTTAAATTTGTGATATGAAAAATCAACCTAAAGTATATTTATGAAACCACAGTATGACGTCATTATTTTAGGCGGTGGCCTCGCAGGTCTGACACTCAGCATCCAGCTCAAACGCGAGAAGCCGGACATCTCTATTCTAATATTGGAAAAGCGAGCGGGTGAAGCTCCTCTTGCTGCATTTAAAGTAGGAGAGTCTACTGTGGAACTCGGCAGCTATTATCTCCGTCACGTCATCGGGCTCAAGGATTATCTGGAGGAGCATGAGCTTCCCAAACTTGGCCTGCGCTTTTTCTTTAAATCAAAAACCAAAGGCGATATAAGTTCGAGGGTAGAACTCGGTGCACGTGGACGTCTGCCTACACCAAGCCACCAGCTCGACCGCGGTACACTGGAGAACCACATGACCAAAGTGACTCGTTCGCTGGGTACTGATGTGATACTCGGTGCCACCGTCAAAGAAGTTGACTTCGGTACTGACTTTCACACAGTCAAATATAAACTCGATGGTGAAGAAAAAACGGCAACAGCCCGTTGGGTAGCAGATGCGGCCAGCCGTGCGAGCCTGCTCAAACGTAAACTTGGCTTCCAGAAGCCGATAGACCATGCTGCCAATGCAGTGTGGTGGAGACTCAAAGGAGTGATAGATATAGACCAGTGGTCAGATAATCTCGAATGGAGAACCCAGCTTGAACCTAAATTGCGATACCTGAGCACAGTGCATTTTCTCGATAGCGGATACTGGGTATGGGTCATACCACTAGGCACAAAGAACACTAGTATCGGTATCGTGGCTGACCCTGCTATACATCCTCTGGAAACTTTTAATAGTTACGAAAAGGCCTTAAACTGGCTTAGCATCAATGAGCCTCTGGCTTATGAAAAACTCAGCGCAGAGACTCCGAACCTAATGGACTTTATGATACTTAAGCATTATGCGCATCATAGCGGACGCCTGTATTCGGCAGACCAACGCTGGGGTGTGACGGGTGAGGCAGGTGCATTTCTCGATCCGTTTTATTCTCCAGGCACAGACCTGATCTCATTATGCAATACTTTACTTTCTGACCTTATCCTTCGCGACCTCAGAGAAGAAGACATAGACCTACGTGCGAAAGTCTATGAACAGTCATTCCTGTCATTGGTCGACAACTGGATACCTATTTACCAAAATAAATATCCGCTCATGGGCACGACCCAGATCATGCCTATCAAGATATGCTGGGACTGGGCCATTTATTGGGCGGTGACATCGCTGCTATTTACCAATAAGGCTTTCACCGATATAAATATGCTGCGTAAACTTTTCGCTACAGAAAATGGCGCGGGAGTAAAATTTGGCAAGCTGAGCGGTATCATGCAGGATTTTTTTCTAGAGTGGCAGCCATATGACAATGAGATATTCACTAACAAATACCTCGACCCGTTGGAACTTAATTTCATGCGGGAATTTCAGGCTGGTATTGAAGTGAAGCATGAGCCCGGTGAACTGCTC
>PLSN01000389.1 GCA_003165135.1 Bacteroidota bacterium | reverse complement strand
CATATGCTCATAGAGCAGCGCTATACGAGCTATATCCCGTGCATCGGTATGAAAGCAGCAATAGGTTTTCTCCATGCCGCCTTTATGATCGGTGAGCCAGTAGGCATCATGCGCTGCTCCGATTGGTCCCCAGAGTTTATCTGTAGCATAGTCTGTGATCGACATGCCGACGGCATTCCGTAGTGCGATGCCTAGTATCTCAGGATCCGCATTCTTATACCTGAATTCATAGCCAGGTTCTTTTTCTTTTTTCAGAGTATTGACAAACTTAGGCAGGTCTCGCCCATAATATAGATGTGCCAATTGCCCGACGGGATTGAGATCATCGTGATAGTTGAGGCCTGATGACATGGTAAGCAGGTGCTTCAGCGTGATGCCACTCAGGTCAGCCCTTTTATATGGTTCGTAATAATTGCCGACAGGCTCATCGAGGTTTTTTATTTTGCCTTCTTTCAGTGCGATGCCGGTGAGGATAGACGTGATGGATTTGGTCACAGAAAAAGGATTGGTATGGCTGCTGTCAGAGTAGCCCTTGGCATACCATTCATAGATGAGACTGTCATGTTGGAAAATCAAAAAGGCGATCGTCTGAGTCTGCTGCAGCTCCTGCCATAATGAGTCAGGCAGTTTGAACGTATTGTATCTTGATGACTCGGGCAGCGGCTGATAATTGGTCGCCTTGACATGAGAGTAGGGAAGTATCTTGTAATCTTCCATCCCTGGGTCATTATACACTATAGTTCGTCCGAGCAGGCAGGAACATAAAACAAAAGAAATGCAAACTGCAACAACTAAAACTTTTCTCATATTACTTTTGTATTCCTGCCAACAGCCAACCGTCAACAGGCAACTCTTTTATTTCTTCCACTCAAAACTATTCAGAATAGTATCTATGTCCTGACGGATAAATGCCAGAACGGGAGCCATCGAGTCGGTATTTGGCTCATTGTAGAAATAAAGCGAACCGCGTATGAAATTCTTGGTGCTGTCTGTCAGAAAGAACTGGATATTGGTAGCTGCGTCGCCTCCTACATTATAGAAGATACCACTTACTCCGTGTTTGTTTACGATCAGGCTTTCATCAATGTAGTTTGCTTTCTTATCATGTTTGAAGGAAAGTTTATGTGCATCGTCGAGCAGCTTGTCCAGTGTCATTGTCTTATTGATCTCTTTATATGTTAGGTTGATCGTGCCGTTGAAATCAGGAAATACAATATTCAACCAGCATGGTTCTACAGGTCGCTGTCCAAAGAAAGAAGTGTCCTTCTGCACGATAGCATACACAGGTTTGTCAAATTTAAACGGGCATGCCTCAGGATCATAGGAGTTATACTTTCTTTCAGGAAATATCACGCGGGGATAAGCCTTTGGCTTGGGGGTATAATCCCCATGGCAACTGCTGAGAGGAAGAACGATAATGCAAAACAGGAAAATCCGAAAACCTTTTATCACTTGTATTGTGTTGTTTTTTGTCTTATTCGTAAACGTTTTTCCTGTTGCCGAGATTTATTACTTCTATCACAAGTAAGTCATCAAAGATCTCGTAAATAATTCGATAGTTTCCCACTCTTACTCTGTATCCATTACGTCCTTTTAATTTTTTATAACCATGTGGGCGAGGGTTATCTGCTAGAGAATATATAGCAGATTTAAGTTTAGAATAATCCGGGTCATTTATTTTCTCTAATGCCTGAAAAGCTTTCTTATTGATCGTAAGCTGATAAGACATTATTTCCGTTTTCTTTTTGATTCAATAGTTTTAAATGCTTTATCAGCGGATATTGTTGGCGTTTTATCTGCTTTTGCTTCATCATACAGCCTGACATCTTCCAAATCCTCTAGGTCTTCTATCATGCTTTGATATTCCTTTATGGGAAGTATAACTGAAATCTTTTTCCCTTTTGCATCAGTGATAAAATTGGGGTGTATGGTAAGTAAGATGATCATTCGCAAATTATGATTTGTGTTAAGCATGTAAATTTAAAAAAAGCCATTGATCTTTTATCCCTCACCCCCTATTTCCAGTTTTACTTTTTCTATACGGTTGTTTTTGACCGACAGTACCCGGAAACTAAATTGCTCATAGACTATCTCATCTCCAGCCTTTGGAATGCGTCCGCGGAGCTCCAGCAGCAGTCCGGCCACAGTTTCTGAGTCTTCCCGCACATCTTCGAAATGATCTGCCTGCAGATTAAGTGCCTTAGTGAAATCATTCAGCGGGGTAGCACCCTCAATGATGTATGTATCGTCGTTCAATTTGCGGATATTGGTATCAGTTGATTCATCAAACTCATCTTTGATATCACCGATCACTTCCTCTACGATATCTTCAAGTGTCACTATCCCTGATGTCCCGCCGAACTCATCCACCACGATAGCGAGGTGTGTGCGCGTCTCCTGAAACTCTCGCAGCATATCGTCGATCTTCTTGGTCTCGGGTGCATGCAGCGGGTCCCTGATCAGCTTCTGCCAGCCGAATGTCTTGCTTTGATTGATGTGCTCGAGCAGGTCCTTTATATATAGTACGCCTTGGATCTGATCTATATTTTCTGAGTAGACGGGGATCCGTGAGTAGCCTTGGTCGCGTACGTAGTTCAGCAGCTCCTCATAGTCCCAGGTGATGTCAGCCGCAGCTACTTCCATCCGCTGACGCATGATCTGTTTTACGGTCAGATTACCAAAATGTACAATACCTTTCAGCATCTTGACATCATTGCCTGATTCCTGGTTTTCGACAGTTATTTCAATGGCCTTGTTTATTTCCTCTATGTCCATCTCAGCATTATGACGCTTGATGCGACGCTCTATCACAGAGGTAGAGCTAACGAGTACATAGTTAAGCGGATAAAAAATGCGATTCAAAATCACGAAGAAACTCGACATCGCTTTTGCGATCTTCATCTTATTGTGTGAGGCATATACTTTTGGTATCGCTTCACCAAAAAGCACCAGAAAGAAAGTCACGATCAGCACGTTCACCAGAAAATCAAAAACCGATTTCGGTATGATAAAGGAACCGATAGTGATGTCCCGGAAATTAAATAAGCTGGTGATGATGAAGTATGAAATTACGATCACTCCGATATTCACAATGTTATTGCCGATCAGAATGGTGGATAGCAGGTAGCGCGGCTTGTCGAGCAGTTTTATGAGGCGTTTATCTGTAGCATCTTCGCTTTCGCGGAGCTCGTCGCGTTCGACATGAGTGATCGAAAAGAAAGCGATCTCAGAGCCTGACATCAGGCCGGAACAAAACACCAGCAGGAAACCTATGACACATGAAATAAGCACGCCCGGGGTAGGCATGTTTATGAGATTGTTAATTGTTACTGTCAAGCAACTGAAGAGTAAATGTCCCGATCCGCTGGGGTCCAAGGCTTGTGTGTTTAGTTATAAAATACTCCCGGCGCAAATATAGAGCGCCAAAAGGGGATTGTCTTTTTTAGAATGGCAGGTCATCGTCTATATTTGACGCTGACTTACTTTCGCTTTGTGAATATTCCTGCTGCGGCGCATTGCTCTGTGACTGTTCGCCGCCGCCTGATGGTCCGCCTTCTCTTTTGTCGAGGCGGCGCAGTGTCTCCACGACTATTTCAGTGATGTATTTTTTGTTGCCATCCTTGTCATCATATGAGCGGGTTTTGATCTTGCCTTCTACATATACCAGACTTCCTTTCTTCAGGTATTTCTCGGCGCTCTCGGCCATATATTTAGAAGGTAGTTTGATATTGTGCCAGTCAGTTACCTCCACCCATTTACCTTCTTTGTCTTTATAGTTTTCGGTGGTCGCGAGCGAAAATTCAGCTATCGCATTGGAGTCAGAGAAATGTTTTATCACTGGGTCTTTGCCTAACCGGCCCAACAGGGTCACTTTATTTACCATAGTTTTGTGTTTGCTGATTAATAATATTCCTAAAGTAAAGAAATTTCAGAAAGAAACAAATGCACTACTTTGGGGAAACCAAAGGTATGCAATTTTTTCAGTGGCACGCGGATAGCCCCGTTTATATTAGTCTGCTGAAAATCAATTCCATCAACAAAAATAAAAACCGACTGGATCGTCTGATGTGTGAGTTGTTGTGTATAAATATTAGAATAATTTAAGATTTCACATGCTACGCCCAGATGGTCGCTGACGGTTTTTTTGAGGTTCTTTCGGATCGGTTTGGCTGATTCTATCATTGGAAGCTCATATAAACCCTGCCAAATGTCTCCTGCGCCGCGCTTAGAGATGATGATCTCTTTATCATTTTTCAGTACCAGATAGTAGAAGAATCGCTCTTTCTTGATGATGCGTTTCGCCCGCACCGGTAGCTCATCCTGACGATTGTCTTTATATGCCACACACCTGTCCGCGAAAGGGCATTCTCCGCATTTTGGCTTAGCCGGCACACATATCTGCGCACCAAAGTCCATGATGGACTGATTGTACTCGCCGGGATAATCCGCGCTGATAAGTTTCTGCGCCAATTCATTGAATTGCTTCCTGCCATCTGTCGTGTCAAATGGCTCAGCGATGCCATACACTCGCGACAGTACCCGTATCACATTGCCGTCTACCACGGCCTGCCGCTCACCGAATACAAATGACGCGATAGCCGCAGCAGTATAGGGCCCGATACCTTTCAGCTTCACGATGTCGTGGTATATCGATGGAAATTTACCTTTCAGTTCGTAGGCTATGTGTTTTGCAGTGGCGTGGAGGTTACGCGCGCGGGAGTAGTAGCCCAGTCCCTGCCAGAGCCGCATCACATCATCTTCGGGAGCATCGGCGAGTTTTCTGACAGTCGGATAGGTCTTTTTAAAACGCTCAAAGTACGGAAGTCCCTGCTCGACACGTGTCTGCTGCAGGATGATCTCAGACAGCCAGACGAGATATGGGTCTTTCTCACCCTTCCAGGGCATCTGGCGGTAGTTGGAGCTTCGATTCCAATCGAGGAGTGTGTCTGAAAAATCTTTGTTGCTTTTCATTCTTTTGCGTTTTCGCGCTTTTGCGAGAATTTATTCTTTGTATTCCTTCGTGCTTTTCGTGTAAAACATCACTCCACCACAATATCAAACCCATCCAGCAATCTCAATGCCTCCGGCAGGCTGAACTTTGCTTTTTTTACCTTATTGAATTGTACATCGATGAAGTAATTTCTTGCTTCTTTGAAATTTGCGAGAGACAGATCCGTATTAGAAAATCTCGCGCCCTCCAGATCGGTGCCGCTGAAGTCCGCTTCGGTCAAAATACATTCCGAAAAATCCACTTCTTTCGCCACACAGTTTTTGAATTTAGTTTTCTTGAGTGGTTTGCCAAAGAAACTTGAATAGCTGATATTGGAATCAAGGAACTGAACGGTAAAGGGTTTGCCTGTATCAAACCAATGTATGCCGATAGCCTTGCAGCGAGTAATTTGTAGCCGTGTGAAGAAACTGCCCTTGACCTTCAGCAGTGATAGGTCGCAGTCCTCAAATATGCAGTCAGTAAAATGGCAATTGACAAAGCTCAAACCATTCAATTGGCAGTTCTTGAAAGTACATTCATTAAACGTCCTGCCTGATACGACCTCATCCTGAAACTGGATCTTCTCAAACAATTTGCCTTCGTGCTCTATGGTCTGATCTTCTTTCATCGAAGCTTGTATTTAAGTCTCCCCTTTGGGGAGATTTAGAGGGGTCTGTCTTTCAGTTCCAGCAGTGCCACATTTTCTATATGCGTCGTCTGCGGGAACATATCCACCGGCTGTATTTTGATGATGTCATATTTGACTGAGAGCAGCTCCAGGTCGCGTGCCTGAGTGGCGGGATTACAGCTCACGTATACGATGCGCGGCGCATCGAGTGTGAGAAGCGTCTTTACCACATCCTCATGCATCCCAGCGCGCGGCGGGTCGGTGATCACGACGTTAGGTTTGCCGTTCTGAGCGATAAAGTCCGGCTGCAGCACCATCCGTACATCACCCGCATAGAAGGAACAATTGTCTATCTTATTATTTTGAGCATTTTCTTTTGCGTCTGCTATGGCCGCTTCTATTTGTTCGATGCCGACCACACGTTTACACTGTCCCGATACATAGATGGCGATACTACCCACACCGGTGTAGAGATCATAGACTACATCATCTGATTTCAAACCTGCGAAGTCCCTTGCCACATCATAGAGCACTTTGGCTTGGGCAGAGTTGGTCTGAAAGAATGATTTTGGATTGACCTTAAATTTATATTCGCCGAGCTGCTCCGTGATATGGTCCTTGCCATGATAGCACACTGTCGGCAGGTCGTATATGGTGTCATTTCTCTTGCCGTTGATCACATATTGGAGAGAGGTGATCGATGGAAATTCTTTCAGTACATGATCGAGCAGGGCTTTTATTTTTTCTTCATCATTTGAAGTGAAGCTCACCAGCACCATGATCTCGCCAAGCGAGGTAGTGCGGATCATCACATTACGCATCAGCCCTTCCTGCGTTTTGAGATTGAAGAAAGAATAATCATTAGCGAGACAAAAGTTTTTTATCGCGAGCCTGATGCCATTCGACGGATCACCTTGCAGCCAGCAGTGCTCTATGTCCAGCACCCCAAGGAAACTCTCCGGCACATGGAATCCCAGACCACGACGGTCGTATTCCGCGCCTGAATCTATCTCCGCCTGTGTGAGCCAACGGCGGTCTGTGAAGCCAAACTCCAGTTTATTGCGGTAATAAAAAGGCGATGCGCAACCGATAATGGGCTTGACTTCGGGTATGGTCAGTTTGCCGATGCGGATGAGGGCATCTTCGACTATTTGTGTTTTGAAGTGCAGCTGCTCTTCATATTTTATGTGTTGCCATTTGCAGCCACCGCATATGCCGAAGTGCTGGCAGCTTAGTTCTGTACGGAGATCGGAGGCGACGGTCAGGGTCTGAAGCACGCCTTCGCCGTATTTCTTTTTATCAGTGGTGAGTCGGACATCGCAGGTATCGCCGGGTACGGCACGCTCTACGAATAGCACCTTACCGTCTACCTTGCCTATGCCTGTGCCCTTGGATGCCATGGCCGTGATGACCACATCGGGCACGATCTTTTGTTCTTTTTTCATTGCCCGGCAAACTTACGAAATAGACAATAGATATGAGACTTGAGATAAGAGATAATACCTGCTATTGATTTTGCAGGCATTAAAGTACCTTTCTTGAGCAATTTTTAAATCTAAATCGCGTTTTGGGTATCTTGATCAAAATCTGAATTATGAAAATCTGAATTATGAAAATCGGATATATTTTTTGCCTGATGTTGTTTGCATTGGGGTCATTTACATCTTGTAAGAAAGATAAAGTGACCAATGCTCCTATCGCTGCTACAGCGACTGATACTATAGCTTATAAGATATATTCACCCTCAAAGTATATAGGCGCTTGTGGAAGTGATAATTACCTTATTGATCTTGATTTTGATGGGGTGCCCGATGCTAAAATCAGGCTGAATTGTTTGTCGGGTGCATGGAATACAAATGTACTCTGCGGTTGTTGGACATTTATATTTACAACCAACATTATTTTCGATACTATCTTTCATAGTCCCTTTATACCTATATC
>PLSN01000012.1 GCA_003165135.1 Bacteroidota bacterium | reverse complement strand
CTGCGGATGACTTGACCGATCCGGCACCTGCTACTACATTTGCACACCTTGACGCTACGACGGTATTGAACCGTAAAATCGCAGAACTTGGCATCTATCCTGCGGTAGATCCATTGGACAGTACTTCACGTATCCTCAGCGCGCATGTATTGGGCGAGGAGCACTACGGTTGCGCCATGAGGGTGAAAGAAATCCTTCAGCGTTACAAAGAATTGCAGGATATCATCGCGATCCTCGGTATGGACGAGCTCAGCGAAGAGGACAAACAGGTCGTACACCGCGCACGTCGTGTACAGCGTTTCCTCTCTCAGCCATTCCACGTAGCAGAGCAGTTCACAGGTCTGAAAGGCGTACTCGTATCGATCGACGAAACTATCAAAGGATTTAACATGATCCTCAATGGCGAAGTAGACAAATATCCTGAGGCAGCATTCAACCTGGTAGGTAATATCGAAGATGCTATCGCAAAAGGCGAGAAACTGCTGGCGGAAGCATCGAAATAATCTGTTGGCAGGTGACTGTTGACTGGTGGCTGGAAATAAAATCCTGCTACAAACCAGCCAACCGCCAACTGACAACTAACAACACTTAATTATGACACTAGAAATATTGACCCCCGAGAAGAAGCTCTATAGCGGCGAATCCAGCAGTGACATACTGCCGGGTGTGGATGGTAGCTTCCAATTGTTGGATAGACACGCTCCGCTCATATCTGCTCTCGGCAAAGGGGCAATAAGATTCAAGACTCCTACTGAGACCAAAACTATTGCTATCAGTAGTGGTTTTGTAGAATGCCTGAAGAACAAGGTCATCATACTCGTAGAGGGTTAAGCAAAACATTTTAAATCTAAGTATTAGAATCCCGGGCAACCGGGATTTTTAGTTTTTGCCTATCACATACCAGCTGGTGCCGTCCGTAGTTATTATTACTGAGTTATACTGACTGGCAAGTGTGTATGTAGACTGCCCATCTATAGTAGAGCTGCCATAATAGGTAACAATAGAGACCGCATTAGCATCATTGGATATTTTTTTGACGGCGTATATCCTGCCTGTGGCACCTGATGGGCTGGGCAGTGAGATACTGAGTGCGCCAGCAGATGTATTGCACAGTATAGTATGGTCCTGAGTCCCAGCTGTATAGCTGGCAGTTTTGGTACTGACGGCTGTAGCCAGCGAACCACCTATTTGTATAGTTGAGTTAGGTGAAGTGCCTGCTGCTATACTCAACCGATAGTTGGTGCCATCAAAATAAAAGTTGGTATTGTTTTGTGTCACGTCTGCCGTGCCACTCATGAAAAGTACTGCTCCTGCAGGCATTTGTTTTAACCGCAATCCAGATGTACCTCCGGTGCCCGAGTTGATCTCCAGAAAATTGCCGGGTGTGGTAGTGCCTATCCCCACATTGACAGCATAACTGCCTGTGCCACCGAGCACGATGGCATTGCTCTCTCCTACTTTCGCATAGTATCCTATAGCAGTAGCATTGCTGAGTGCTGCGGAGGAAACATCAGCATTTGATCCTATAAGTGTATTGTTCAAACCTGTAGTATTTGTGGCACCGGCACTGTTTCCAATCGCTACATTATAATTTCCCGATGTATTGAAGCCGAGTGCGCCATAGCCGAGTGCGGAATTGTATATCCCGTTTATATTGTCCTGCAGCGCAAATGCACCTGCTGCTGCATTATTATTACCTGAAGTATTGAACTGCATAGCTCCGTTGCCGAGTCCGGTATTATTGATACCACTTGTATTGGCACCCATTGACCCTGCGCCGGTAGCTGTATTACCATTGCCGGTAGTATTGGCACCGAGTGTAGAATATCCCAGTGCTGTATTATTGCTACCAGAGGAATTGGCCTGCAAGGAGTATGTCCCAATGGCGCAGTTGTCATTTCCTGTGGTATCTGCCGCCAGCGCAGAGGCGCCGAATGCTGTATTTGCAGCAGCGGTTGTATTATGCCTTAGTGCTCCTGTACCGACTCCGGTATTATTTGAACCTGTGGTATTATTTCCCAGTGCGCCCATGCCGACGCCTGTATTGTTTGAGCCCGTTGTATTGGCATTGAGTGCGATGCTTCCTATACCCGTATTGGAAGGGCCTGATGTATTGCCATAGCCAGCCTGATAGCCTATGTATGTACAGTTGGTCCCGGTGCTCATATTCATGGCGCATTGATAACCCAGTGCCACATTCTCAAGTGTCTGGTCTACCTTGCCGGAGAGTATATTGTTTACTTTGAAAACCAGCGCTTCATTGTCTGTAGTGCCGATAAAATTTGTTGATGGGCTTGTTCCGCTATTACCCGTCACTGACCAGGCTGAAGCAGTCGCAACAGCACTTGCAGTGACAGTCAGCGGAATATAATTCCAGGTATTACTGTGATATAAATACATCATGGCCGAATCAGTATCATACAGCACCATCCCATTGGTCGGGTTAGATATAGCGAGTCGCTGAGTATGTGTCAATCTGGGAAGCAGCAGGCCTTTTGATGTAGACACCAGATCCAGTATAGCATTCGTATCAGGAACGCTTGTGCCTATACATACTTCACCTTTTATGATTGCACCATCAGTGGGAGCAGCTATGCCAGTATAAGCCGCACCTATACTGAGGTTGCCGTTCACAGTCAGTTTACTGGCAGGGCTGTTTGTCCCGATACCTACATTTTGGGCTTTTGATATTCCTGATATAAAAAGGAAGAACAAAATAATAATTCTGACTGATGGGTAGGGCATAATGAATGTTTCCCATCCGATACGCCATTAAACTTTGTAAGTTCTTGAAAACAAGACTGCTGTTGTAATTAAGATCATGATTCAAATCACCTTTTCAGACAGTCTATTCTCTGATCAAAATAAAACAAAGCCTGCTTTTACAAAGTATATTTTGTAAAGCAGGCCTTGCCTATTATTGTGCCGAGATAGCGGAGTTTACATTTTCACCCACTTGATCCTGCTGAAGGTGTCGTTGATCTTTATCTCTGCAATGTATATCCCGCTTGCCAGTTGGCTTACATCCAGTTTATTATTGACAGGATGATAATATGTAGCTACCAATTTACCATCCGAACTCAGCATTGACACTTCCTGTANNATCAGCTCATTAGCTGCCGGGTTGGGATATAAACTGATGCTCTGACCAGACTCAATATTATTAATGCCACTAGGCGACAGCTGAATAATATTAGACAACACCTCATTGTTTGAACCACGGGCAGGAGTACAGCTATATGCCCAGTTTGCTACTATTCGATATTTAGCATTAGGATGCATGCCAAAGTTCACATCAGTAGCGGTGTACTGATTGCCGGGTAGGTTCAGCATCACCGCCCAGTTGCCATTGGCCAGTGTATCCCAGTATACATCAAAGGACGATACAGGAGTAGCAGTGTCATTTTCGATCTCATACACATTCCATATCAGGTTTCCGGAGCCCAGATATTGCAGGTGGATAGTATTGTGATATGGACTCAGAGTGCCATACTCGCCGCATGTATCCATCGCTGCTATTTTGTAGCGGTATGCTGTCACATTAGGGTTGGCGCCATAGTCATGATATTCGCTGAGCGAGTCGCGCTGTACTGCACCTATTTCTACATAGTTATTGGTAGATGCCTCTCTGTATATGATGAAACTGTCCGTAGCGTATTTATCCAGCTTCTCCCAAATTACAATATTGTGGGTAGATGCACTGTCTACAGTGACATAGCAGATGGTCTGAGCAGGTGGCTGCTTGACGGTCACAGCTATATTGACCCCTGTAGAGCAGCCCGTGACAGTATCTTTCACAAAGAGATTATATACCCCACTGGCAGCAGGTGTGATGCTGACATTCACACTATCGGAGCTGAAACCATTTCCGGACCAGGTGTAGCTACAATTCGTGCCTGCCGGTCCTGCATTGATAGCCACACTACTACCGGGACATATACCATAGGACGAATCTGAGATGTTGGAGAGTGGATGCGTGTTGAAATACACGATCGTAGAGTCCTCCGCACTACATCCGGTAGGAGTATATGTATCTGTGACATACAAAGTAGTAGTTTGGGTAGGGGTGAACGACAAAGCATAACTACTGTCATTAACACCCGAAGGATTTGAGGTCCATACAGAGCTCTGGCTAGTCGAATTGCTGCGATATAAAAGCACCGCACTGCCACCGCATGAATTGATAAAAGAAGGCAAGTATAGCTCATTGGGGCCTTTTTTTACGAAAAACTTAGAGGCAAAATAATCTGTTTGCTCTGCAGGGCTGGTCGATAAAACTGATATCGTAGTGCTAGTTATATTTGCCTGCATTATCACATTGGCCGGTATAAGGAATGAATACGTTCCAGCACTGCTGGCAGCCAGAGAATCAGTATAAATATAAGTGAAACCATAATTGTCCGGATGGATCTCTAGTTTTAAATAATTCGACCCCGAAAAACTAAGGTTAGAAGATACGGTCACAGAAACAGAAGAATTCTGGCATACAGTATCAGGAGAAACGGACGTGATCACAAAATTATATGCCGTATCATACTGCCAGAAGGTATTGCCTATACAGCCGTTATCCCCTCCGAGATAACCTTTATTACCCAAACCAAACCCTACGAAAGGGGTCATAGCATCACACTGTCCCGATGGATATGGAAAAACATTGATCTCTGACCAGGTGTTTGCCACAGGGTCAAAAACATGCATTCCTGCATGGTTCCCCATAGCTTTGGCATCACTCACGTATATCTTGTTATTTATCACAAATGAATACAGAAAGCTGTAGGTACCTGGATTCCCTAACTCGCCAAATGCAACAGTAGGTTTAGGTAGCCAGGTATTACTCGATGGTGTATACTCATAAATGGAATCAATACCACCAAAACCGCAATACCCTTTTGCATTGGCCACTGCCGAAAATCCATTATACATATAGGAAGGCATAGGAGCTATCGGACTCCATTGGTTAGTGGATTGATCATAAGCATAACAGGGATTTCCGGAATTAGCGATTCCACATACTACATAGCCAATATTGTTGATAGCAAATCCCATTGCCCCCAAAACGCTATCAGGATAGTTCGCCACAGCTGACCATGTATTGGTAGCCGGATCATACTTATAAAAGTCATTGAGCGCAGTCTGATTAACCTGTCCGGTACCGACATAACCGAAACTGTCAGTGGCAAATCCCACTGCATTTGATCTGGCCGCTCCGGGAAAATCGGCCAAAGCAGTCCATGTATTGGCTACCGGATCGTAAGCAAAAAAATTATTTGAATCAGTGCCAGTATAGGCATAGCCCAACGACTGGATCGTAAAAGAAACAGCAGGGCTACTGAATGAAGGATGTACTTTTTGAGTCCACAAACCTTGCGAGAAGCAGGAAGCTGAAAAGCACACAGCTATGAATAGTGTAAAAAGCTTTTCCATATGGCTTGGTTTTTATTCAATCTAAAAGTAAATGTATTTGTCAGTATAAAAAATTATTTTCTATTAACCACAATATATAATTAACTAGAATTGACCACAATACAGGACAAAAAAGGCGATTATCATACATTGTGCCAAATATCTGATATCAACCAGATCATCCAACATTTAACACACACGGCAATACTCATATTTAACTTATCTTCGTCATCATGGGATTAAAAGCCAGTGCTGCCAGATGGATCGCCAATATGATCGTGCCGGGTATCTACCGAGATCATAAAAACGCGGTTGCCATTCAGACTAAGGTGCTCAAACAGCTGATCAAAAAAGGCACTAAGACCCAGTTTGGCCGGGAGCACGACTTTGCCGGAATCAAATCATACAGCGACTTCAAAGTAGCCATACCTATCCGCGATTATGAAGGCCTCAGGCACTATATAGAGATGATCGCCAAAGGCAAAGAAGATGTGATATGGCCGGGCAAACCACTCTACTTCTGCAAATCAT
This sequence comes from Bacteroidota bacterium, assembly GCA_003165135.1. Classification (GTDB taxonomy): domain Bacteria; phylum Bacteroidota; class Bacteroidia; order Chitinophagales; family LD1; genus UBA1941. The sequence goes on along the minus strand of PLSN01000012.1, from coordinate 1,866 downwards.
CCGGCACTACTTCAGGTGCTAAATATATCCCTCTGACCAGGCCTGCTATCAATGCACAGATCGCTGCCGCCCGCAATGCCCTTCTGATGTATGTGCACGAGACAGGGCGCTCAGATTTTTTTGACTACAAAATGATCTTTCTGCAAGGCTCACCAGTGCTCGACAAACACGGCTTCATACCCAGTGGCCGCCTGAGCGGTATAGTGTATAATCATGTGCCTGCTTACCTGACACAAAACCGTATGCCTACCTTCACGACCAACTCTATCGAGGACTGGGAGCAAAAAGTCGATGCTATCGCAAAGGAGACACTCAACAAAAAGATGTCCCTCATCAGCGGCATACCGCCCTGGGTGGTGATGTACTTTGAGAAGCTGCTTGAAGTCTCCGGCCGGAAACACGTTCAGGATATATTTCCCGACTTCTCATTATTCGTATATGGTGGTGTCAACTATGAACCCTACAGAGCGAAAGTAGAATCTCTCATCGGGAAAAAAATAGACAGCATCGAGACCTATCCTGCCAGTGAGGGTTTCATAGCGTATCAGGACTCTCAAAAAGAAAAAGGACTGCTGCTGAATATCAATGGAGGCATCTTTTATGAATTTGTGAAGGCCGATGAACTCGCCTCAGGCAGCCCTAAGCGCATCTCTCTCGCTGATGTCGAGCTCGGTATCAACTATGCCCTCATACTTAATACCAACTCCGGCCTCTGGGCATATAATCTCGGTGATACTATACGCTTTGTCTCGCTCGCGCCATACCGCATCGTGGTGACAGGCAGGGTCACGCATTTCATATCAGCATTCGGAGAGCATGTGATAGCCGAAGAGGTCGAGTATGCTCTCATGCGTGCCGCCCGTGAGATGAATATCTCTGTAAGCGAATTCACAGTAGCGCCACAGGTCAGTGCGGATGGGGAACTGCCTTATCATGAGTGGTTCGTGGAGTTCTCAAATGCGCCGTCAGATCTCAAAGCACTGGAGGCAAAGATGGACCAGTATATGCAGGAGAAAAATATATATTACAAAGACCTGCGTACAGGCAATGTCCTTCAACAACTAAAAATTCGCTGCCTTCCTGCGGGTAGCTTCGTAAACTATATGAAAAGCCAAGGTAAACTCGGCGGACAAAATAAGGTACCACGACTGTCTAATGACAGGAAGATAGCGGATGGGTTGGGATAGGTCGGTTCCGAAAGAAGGCTTGGACAATACAACATAATTATTGTATTCAGTTAAAATTAAACAGTGCTTTATGCATTTTGAAAGCCTCGTCTATTTTACTAATATTACAAAGATGTAATAACAATTGCACCTATTATTTAATCCTAAAAATATATCTATGGAATTTGCAGACACTTTAAAGCTATTAGCAGCTCATATTCTGAAAATGAAGGATAATGTCCATACTGAAGAAGCAGCTAAGACCGCATTCATTATGCCTTTTATTCAAGCATTGGGTTATGACATTTTCAATCCTTCCGAAGTGGTTCCGGAATTTATTGCTGATATAGGTATAAAGCAAGGCGAAAAGATTGATTATGCGATCATGAAAGATGACCAACCCATATTGCTCATAGAATGTAAGGGCGTAGTGGCAAACCTCGACATACATAGCTCACAATTATTCAGATATTATGCTACGCTAAGAGCGAAATTTGCGATTTTGACAAATGGAATTGAGTATAGATTTTTTGCTGATTTAGAAGAGAAGAATAAAATGGACTTGAAACCTTTTCTAACCGTTAATATTACTGATCTTAGGGATAGTGAAATAGACCAACTATCAAAGTTTCATAAAGCGCGATTTAACTTTGACAACATAATTAGTACCGCTAGTGAATTAAAATATACTTCTGAGTTG
>PLSN01000340.1 GCA_003165135.1 Bacteroidota bacterium | reverse complement strand
CGGCTGGTCCACTCCGAGATCTATTAGTATATCCTCGACTTCTTTTAGTTCGAGGTGTGGTACGGTCTCGATCTCGCTGTATTCCTTGCGGATGTTCTTTTCATACTCCTCCACCTCGGACTCTCCCGCCAGATAGCCCCCGAGGCCCATAGAGATACAGCCTGCTGCGATCTCTGCTATGCCTGACACGACGATGAGGTGAGTGGTACTCAGCACACCGCTGAGCCCTGCAGTGAGTGCGAAGGGCACAGTGAGTCCGTCTGACATACCGATGATAATGTCTCTGGTCAGTGCGGACCGTTTGTTCTTTTCTTCGTTGCTCATCTTTTAAAACAAATAATAATGCCTATCCGGATGGTACGCGGACAGGCATTATTCATTATTCATTAATAAACTACTGCTGCAGAAACTGAACGATCTTGTCCCGCTCTCTGTCTGTCAGCAATGCACGTGACTGCATATGCATACCCACAGTGACCCAGTTTTCGGGATAGTGGGCACTCGGGTCGGGTGCATTATGGCACCTGCGACAGTTCTCGGCCCAAAGCTGTGCACCGCTCTTGTCGGCTATTTCCTGATTTATTTTGCATCCATTCACGGTGGTATAGAGGACTATGCCTGCTATGGCGATGATGATGGTGATTATCTTTTTCATACTATTAGATTTTTATTTCAGAATTGAACAGAAAATTGAACGACGATAATGTGAGAAAGTGATTTGCTGTCTGCCAGTGCGATCTCAGCATTGGCAGGATTGGTCTGTAGCAGGTTCTCATAGCTGAGCTTGATCACAGTGCGCCAGTTGATCCAGTAGTCGAGCGCTACATCTATCTGCCTGATATGTGTCTCAAAGGCAGCGCCGTTTGGTGTCTCAAACTGAGAGATACGGCCTGCCAGCTCAAAATTTCGGAGCACCTTATTTGGCACTACCGGCCTGAGTGAGAGCATGGCGTAATATCCCTGAGTATAGTTGTTGTATGTAAAAAGGCTTTGGCCTGTGGAGTCGCCCGGATTGACATAAAACATACGGCTCACATATTGCACATTATACTGCGCTTTGATATTGATGGCGATAGGCGCTTTAGAGTATATATATTGTATATCCGCCGCACCCATGATAGTGGATACATTTCTGTTTACACCTGTGTCCATTCCCGCCCTGCCATAGATACCTGATACACCGATCTCGAGAGATGAGTTGGATATAGGCAGCCATCCGAAGCGTCCTGTCACGGTCTTGGCGAGGTTATTGTCTACGATACCCGGATTGTATATCGATCCGTCATTGTTGATGCCAAAGCCATTGCTCAGTGCGACATCGAGGTTGACCTTCTGCCGGCCCACCTGCCAGCCGCCGCACATCTCGATGCCCCAGTCGCTCTCTACAGGGCTCGATGTGATACTGGTAGGATCGTATGCCAGTTTGTTGATCCAGCCCGCAGCTAGCCTCTTATTGTACGTACCGAATGGAAGCACTAAGTAGCCCGCCCGGACTATTATACCTTTGCCAAAGAAGTAAGATACATCGGCCCAGTTGACACCGAGTGAACTCCCATCAAATGAGGGTTCAAACTCAAGCAGCAGCCTGTCGCCGTGACGCCAGAGCAGCATCGGGCTGAACTCATAGTTTGCCACATCGCCGATAGAGTTGGTTTTGCTCTTCTGGTTCAGCACACCATTTACGATACNNTATCGGGTTCTTTGTGATCCATGATAACGAAATATTTATCACCGATCTTCTGGACCTCTATCGTGTCCTTTTCCTGCGCCTGTGCCTTGAAAGCTAACAGTGCAATTATGATTATGGTTGTAAATCTTTTCATATACTGAGTTATTTTATGGTGTAAATTTCAACTTCTTAAGAAATTATAATTATGACGGAAGGCAGGTTGTCTACTGACACATATCATGTATCAACAAGTATGTTGCACCTATAATGAATGTGATAGAAAACTATGCCGTAGCTTAAGGCAACGGAGCTTAATGTTTGCGTGCCAGTGTGCGGATAAAATCCACAAGCTGCCAGCGCTGTGTCGCACTCAAAGCCGCGTAGGATGGCATAGGGATATTGCCGGTCGTGATCATCCAGTAGAGTGCGCCGTCAGTGAGGCCCTGTACCTGATCAGATGTATGATTAGCAGGTGCTTTGGAGAGGCCCGATGCCGCAGGGCCATCGCCTCTGCCCTTGTCGCCATGGCATGGGCCGCACTGCTGTATATAGAGCTTCTGCCCCGTCTGGGCTGATGCAGCATCACCTTTGAGCGGGTTTTTGGTAGCGTCTGCAGAAGCAGGTGCTCGAAATACGAGCATGGGTTTAGTTTGAGGATAGGAGTAGCTGAATGATGCGACTAATACGATCATTGCAAACATAGGTAGAAATAAAAAAATAGATAACGAGTGTTTCATGATGTGGGTTTATTTAGTGTGGTGTTTAGTGCTGCTTCAGAAGGTCGACGCGGATGCCTACATCGACACCTAAAAAATGTTGGTATTCCCTCCAGTCATTATTGGCACGGTCCTGCAGGCTGAAGAGATAATAGTTAGGCCCTGCCAGAAATACACAGCGTCCGAATCTAATTTCTGCATTCAGTTCAGCACTTATCGAAAACCTATTGTGCGTATCGGCCGAGAGCTCGACGGTGTTGCCTGTGGTATTATCTACTTTGAAGCCAGTGAATGTGCCTACACCTATACCGGGGGTAAGTGCGAAGTGCGGCAGGTTTATGATCGCTACCTCCATATGAAGATAGTGTCCGAAAAAGTGTGTCTGAGAGCTATTGAAATATGTGGTGTTGCGATTGTTGTCTCCGGTGAAATAATCATTGGCGGAGCTGATCTGGGGGCCGGAAAAATTGTACAGGAACTGATAGCCTATCCTGAACCTGCCTAAACCCAGCAGTGCTTCCGCCTTGGCATGAAAGGACCATGTATCATGATGCTGCAGTACGCTGATGGGCCCCTGACTATTGGTGAAGTTGCTGAGCTGGTCGCGGCTGAGCATTGCACCGGCACCTGCCCGAAAACCGAGATAGAGTTTCACTTTTCCGGCATAAGATGGGAGGCACATCAGGACCACTGCTGTGATGAGTATGAGACGCTTCATGTATGTGTTTTTAGACTGATCCGGCATAATGCCGTGAGAAATAAATCCTGACCTATGAAAGCAACCTTCTTGTTCCTGTATTGTTTTCTACATTGTATAGAAGGCTGCGATCATGATCAATTTTCAATTTATATAGCACTATCTGACGATAACGTCTTCATGCGCACCACCCTGATGCCAGTGGTGATGGGGCGCTCCATGGTTCACTACGATGCAGGATGACATAAAGCTTATGACAGCTATTGTCATGAGTGAGAGCATCGTTTTTTTGTAAGTATTCATTTTTGACTTTTATAACAATTTCTAAACGGCCTTTCTGCCAGCTATGATATTGAGTAGTACTGCTATGACAGCAATGACCAAAAGTATGTGTATGATGCCACCAGCACCATATCCGATGAATCCGATGGCCCATCCTATGACCAAAATAACTGCTAGTACGTATAATAAGTATCCCATGATTGTGTTGTTTTAAATTTTAAAAAATATTATTTGTGTATTTGAAAGTCTTTATTCCTCATTGGTATATAGCCTGCTTCTGAGATCTACATTTCTAGCTTCGAGATCATCTATTTTTACCTTACTGGCATCGTTGGCAGATGATTTGAAAGGTTTGACAAATCCTGTCCTTAGATCGGATATTGTTTTGTCATTTGCTTTGATCTGCACCTGCGCATCTTTTTTAAAAGGGGGAAATGCAGCAGCGAGTTCTTTCTCAGCCACTACGAGGTCTGCTCTGGCACATTTTACTTTGGCCTCAGCTGCGACCATATTTTCTGCAGGTGTCTGACTATGTGCCAGCAGTGCTCCGGTCATGAGCGCGATGGTATAAATTATCTTTTTCATTTTGTTTATTATTTAATGGCCTCTGCAGGCCGATTTATTTTTTCATGTCGTTGTCGAAGTCATGAAAGGCATTGTGCAGGTCATCCATATCATGATTGAAATCACGTTTAAACGATACCCAGTCAGTATTTGCTTTTTCATAGCCGGATAGCCTGGCCCTGAGGGCTGCATTTCTTTTTTCGAGATCGTCTATTTTCTGCCTGCGGACATCGTCCTTAGGATTCTCACCTGGCCTGCCGAGTTTCATTCTCAGTTCAGCTATCCGCTTATCATTGTCTGCTATCTGCTGTTCTTCATTTTTTCTGAAAGCAGGATACTCGGGGCTCAGTGCCTGTCCTGATGCGGTGATGCTCTGAGTGGTTGTCTGTATGTTATTAGCATACAGATCGCCCGTCTGAGTAGTGGCTTGGCACATAGTGACCAGAGATGAGGTCATGAACGTGAGCGTATACATTGTCCTTTTCATATTGAGCATTTTGGTATTAGCTAAAGAATATTATTTACTTTTTGAGATCGTTCCCGAAATCAACAAAGGCATTATTCAGGTTATCTTTATCGTGATTGAAAGCGATCTTGAATGCAACCCAATCAGAAGGCTCCTTCTCGTATCCGTAAAGTCTGCTCCTGAGATCGGCATTGTCTTTTTCGAGCTTGTCTATTTTTTTTGATCTCATCTCATTGGCAGGTGAATCGGAATCGGTCAGTTTAGACCTCAGTTTGGCTATCTTTTTATCGTTGTCCGCGATCTGCTCGTCTGCATCTCTTTTGAATGCCGGATACTCCGGGTTCAATTCTGCCTTCGAAGCATTCAGATCTGTTTGCGCATTGTTTAGGTTTGACTGCGCGGAGTCAATTTTTGTTTCAGCGGCTGCTTCTTTTTGAGCCGGAGTCTGACAGCCTGCCAATATGATGCCTATCAGCAGAGCGGTAGTATATAGTGTATTTTTCATTTTTTTGTTTGGTGTTTTTCCGTGAGTAGGGAAAGGTACCGCCCGGCTTATTACGGCCGGGCGGCGTTCCACCTATCTATAAAGCCAATGATTAATCTCCGATGATCTTATGCAATTGCTCTTTGGTCTGGCCGAGTTTGATCTGAAGTTTTGCCATCATTGCGTCTTTCTTACCTTCTTCAAACATCAGGTCATTGTCAGTCAGTACTGCGAATTGTTTTTTGAGTTTAGCTTTCTGTTCGTTCCAGTTGCCTTTAATTTCTGTGGTATTCATCTTGATGATTTTTTATTGTGAAATAATTTTCACAGTGCAAAGGTGCGGCTATCTCATATGTAAAGCGTTACACAATTACCGGAAAGAGTTACATCATTCACACATCCGGGGGAGTGCAATAAGACTGGTCATTTAGCCTTTCACTTGTTTATCCCTTTCCTGCAATCCTTTTATCCATGATACAATTGTATGAAGGCTTAATTCAGTATTGCCGACTTGTACATGATTTTGCGCCTGTTCTTTTTCGGTGAACAGCCGTGATGTAAGGGAGCGTACATTTTTCAGCATTTGTATCTGGTCATAAAACTGGTGCCGTGGCACATAATGGTCCTCACCTGCGGCAAAAAGTAACACATCCTGTATGATCAGGTGCGACACGCTACAGGTCTCAAACGCACCGGTCTTCTTAAAAAAATCTGAAGGGCTGCTTGCACCCAAGGTATGCATCCCTTGTTTGACACCCCATTCGATCATCAGGTCTTGTTTCATTTTGCCGCTGATAATCGGGTTGAGTATAAAAGAAGCGTCCAGCTTCACTAAGGTAGAGACTACGGATCGCACGACGGGCGCCAGTGTTCTATATGGAAACTCCTGAAAATCTGTCACTATATCATCGCAAACGACCCTGTTTACCCTTGGTTCAAACGCAGCAGCGCGAATAGCAAGACAGCCCCCGAGCGAGTAGCCGATAAGGGTAACATCTTTCAAATAGAAATAATCCAAAACAGCTTTGCAGGGCTTATGCCATTCGTGGGTCATAGGCATGTGCTGCTCCTCTAAGGTCGTGCCCTGGCCGGGGCCATCGAAAGTGATCACATCAAAACCATGCTGGAAAAAATAGATCTGAGATGAAAATAATTCCTCAATATAACTGTCATAACCCCCAAAGAAAACTATTGTACCTATCGGCGATTCGGGCGTGAACCTGTAGGCGTTCATAGTTATATTTTCGTATGGAATGCTGAAGTGCTGAGACTCCTGAACCTTGTAATATTCTTTCATCCATTGTACATAGCGAAGCCGGCTGGCATCCTTCCTGCTATCATCCGGAAACATAAAGAATTCCGCGGAACGCAGATAGCCAGCCGCAGGAAGCAAGCGTCCATGAGCAAAAGCCTTTTCTGATAAGGCCAGAAACTCGCGGATATAATCGGGGTAAGTATGGATGCGGGGCACTACTGCTCTCATTTCACTGAGCATCTCGTCTGAGCCATCTGAGAAGCGGTTCATCTGATAATTGAGGCCGATATCCGGATGAATGTTGTAATAGCCTGCTTTAAATTGTGGTGTTGTCATCAATTATGTTTTAACCTGCTTAGTGATCCGCTTCACGGCTTCCCTGTGCGGGTATTAAGAATACAGATGATGCGGGGTGCCTGCCTCGGTAAGGGTCTGCAAATCGAAGTACTCACGTATTTTGACCAACTTACCCTCGATGATCTCGCACACCAGGACGATGGGCAGTTCGAACTTTGTGCCTACTGCAGGTTTATGTGTCGATGCAGGCCACTTTTCAGTCACTTCACCTTTGTGTACATACTCCCAGATAAGCCTGGTCCCTTCGGCATTGGTAAAAACGTCGAAAGGCAAGAGGCCTTCGCCGGTACTATGCTCTCTGGCTGCTACTGAGCGCTGGGCTAGCTCTTTTATTTTATCAAGGCCTTTAAACGATTCGCCGGTAGCCATGATAAGCCACTCGCCATCGGCAGACCAAAGTTTCATTACACCATCAATATCTTCGTGGGTCATAGAGTAAGTGAAGGCCTTTACAAAATCGGCGGTATTAGCTGTTTGAGTAGTCATTTTGTTTTATTAAAGTTGTGAATGAATTTTTGTAAAAAACAAAGGTGAAACACCACACGCAAATGTGCGTTA
>PLSN01000307.1:7827-8014 GCA_003165135.1 Bacteroidota bacterium | reverse complement strand
AAAATAAGAGTGTAAAAAATTGAAGCAATCTGTAACGAAGGACAAGTGGTATAGCTATATGCCGGATGTATGTCCCTGTATTCTTTAGATTCAGATGCCACGTCGCTACGCTCCTCTGCATGACGTAGTGCTTGGGGTTTTGCGCTTGCCTGCCAAATAAGCCGTCATTGCGAGGAAATTCCCGTAA
>PLSN01000307.1:0-7744 GCA_003165135.1 Bacteroidota bacterium | reverse complement strand
CTCTCCGCCTCTGCGGTTAAAAAAATTTACCTCGGTCCAGCCAGTTTGATATCATACTGCTCATAGTCCCGCGAGAACGTATCTATGATGCTGCGGTCATCCGGGTCGGGCATGACGCGCGAGTACACACTCAGAAAGAACCACAGATAGGCGCGCACCGAGAGCCTTGGCAGCCATGAGGGCCGCGGCAGCCGGAATGTCTCCAGCATATGATCATCAAAGAGGCTGAAATATATCTGCCGCCCAACGGCTTCATCACACGCGGATACCACCTCTCCGCGAACTCATCCGCCAGCGACTCTATGATCGCCCTCCCGTCATCCGTATAGGCGAAGTTCTCCTGCGCATACTGCAGATAGTAGTCCATCATCGCGTGCTCGTCTGCGGGTACAGAGTCGATATGCAGCATCCCGGCGACCATATGCCAGAAGAGATACAGCGCCCGTGTTTCCTTGGCGGTGAAGATCACCCCGCCTGTCAGGAAGCGGCTCATGCGTACCGGTTCGCACATCAGTGTAGCGAGTGTGTATAGGTTCTGCTCGTTAGTGATCGGGAATCGGCTGTGTATCTGGTTGAGCTGGTCAGCTACGGCGCGGCCTTTGTCGCTATTGCCATGCCTGAAGAACTCCCCGAAAAAAAGCAGGGTATCGTTGTTGCGCTTGCGGGTAGCGGTCATGCTGGCGCCTTTGCCGCCACGGTAAAGCACCCGCGCTATCGACGGCACCGCCGCCTGCCTCGCGAATGCAATAGAGAAAAGCGTATGCGTGAAGACCGGCGTAGCATACCTCACCTCAAAGGCCAGGTGATTGATCTCCTGATAGTCCTTCTCGGCGTCGAGAGCCGCGATACGCCCACGCGCCCAGTATGGATCGAGTAGCTTCATTGCATTGATTTATACGTATGTAGCAAAGCATCGTGAATATACACTAGTTTTTTCACTAGCTTTCACCGCAATAAAAAACAACACACCATGCATGAGCACGTAGAGCTATTCAGGAGCATTATAGAGGACCTGATTCCTTTCAATAAGATGGTAGGCTTTAAGCTGCTGGAGGTCCGCGAGAATTTTGTCTCGATTCTCATTCCATACCGCCCCGAACTGATAGGCGATATAAGGAGAGGGAGCATTCACGGTGGTGTCATAGCCGCTGCCATGGATGCCGTAGGTGGCGCCGCCGCAGCTACTACCCTGAAACATGAGACGGACAAGCTCTCGACCATAGACCTCCGTGTGGACTATCTCGAACCAGGACAGCCACGCGACCTGATCACCGAAGCCACGGTCAAGAAGAGCGGCAGCAAGGTGATCTTCGTCAGCATGGTGACCTATCACGACACTCGCGACAAACCCATAGCCGAGGGCCGTGGCGTATTCAGCGTGACGAGGACTAAGGTCGGCTGATTTTACTTCGCGTTTTCGCGCTTTTGCGAGAGATATAACATTTGTATTCATCCTGCTAATCCTGAAATTCTGTAAATCTTGGTTATGCGATTTGTATTTATCTTTAACCCAAACCACGCATACGATCATGGACGACACAAAACCTAAATCCTTCGCCGAGATACAGCAGATGATGAAACCGCTCCGCAATATCAATGTGGAACGCAAACAGCATCTCTCCAAACTGGATAAGATAGCTATGTGGATCACAGACCACGTAGGAACGATGGGATTTTTCCTGATCATTTTCGCATGGACATTTCTCTGGCTGGGCTGGAATATCATCGGTCCAAAAGAACTGCGCTTCGACCCTTATCCGGGCTTCGTGCTCTGGCTCTTTCTGTCCAATATGATACAGCTATTCCTGATGCCGCTGCTCCTGATAGGACAGAACCTGCAAGGCAGCTATAGCGAAGCGCGTGCCGAGGCGGACTTTGAGGTCAATACCCGCGCAGAACTGGAGATAGAGACCATCCTGCTCCATCTCGAAAATCAAAACAAACTGATCCTCGAAATCCTCCAACGCCTCGAAAAAACAGAAGTGAAACCTAAAGGGGAATAATGCGGCTGTTCAAGTCCCTCTCCTTCGGAGAGGGATTTAGGGTGAGGATGTATTTACTGCGCCTCAAACCTGACCTCCTGTATCGAGAAGGCGTTGTTGACTTGTTTGGCATATACATAGGTGCGGTATGTGCCTGCTGAGGTAGACAATGTGCCTATGAAATACTTCGCACCCTCGGGTGACTGGCCCTGATGCACTATAGTGAATGACTTAGGGGCATGTACGCTGAAAAAGTTCTTGAGTACGGCCTCTGCCTGTGATTTGCTGTAGGAATTCTGGGCGTCCTTGATGCTGATCTCTACATTGCCGGTAAAGTATTTCGCCATACTTGGCGCATCGCCCTTGCGGATGTCCGCCGCTATATTGTCAAAGCTCTGGGCTGCCACATGGCCGCACATGAGAGTAATCATAAAAAGGCTTATAAGTATAGATTTGGCGAAAGAGCTCATTTTATTATTGATACATTTGCACTAAAGAGTGAAAAAAGTACACGAATTTCGTGCCAAACACTTTAAGACGATACTATTATACCTAAAAAAATCATATTTAACAATCACTTTTCCACATGGATCGCAAAGTAGCAGTCATAATTATGGACGGTTGGGGCCACGGCCCGAAGCCCGAGCGCAGCGCTATCGCACAGGCGAATGTGCCTTTCGTCAAATCCCTGTACAGCAAATATTCTAACTCCGAGCTGATCACATTCGGTGAGAATGTCGGCCTGCCTGATGGCCAGATGGGCAATAGCGAGGTCGGCCACCTCAATATAGGTGCCGGCAGAGTCGTCTATCAGGAACTCATGAAGGTCAACATGGCCATCCGCAATGGTGACCTGGCGAAAAACCCTAAGCTCCTCAACGCGATCAAATACTGCAAAGAAAACAACAAGCCGCTCCACCTCATGGGCCTAGTGTCTGACGGTGGAGTGCATTCACATACTGCCCATCTCCGTGCTATCTGCGATATCGCAAAAGCCAATGGACTAAGCAATGTCTTTATTCATGCATTCACCGACGGGCGCGATACTGATCCTAAGAGTGGTGTAGGTTTTATTACCGATCTGCAAAATTTTCTGGCGACATCTGTCGGACGGATAGCNNGTTACTATGCTATGGACCGCGACAACCGTTGGGAGCGTGTCAAGGTGGCTTATGACTTATTAGTAAAAGGGGATGGTGTCAAAACACAAGATGTATTGAAATCTATCAACGATTCGTACGCTGCTGGTGTGACAGATGAGTTTGTTAAGCCCATCATCGCTGCTGATGCGAGCGGTGCCCCACTCTCTGTGATCAAAGATGGTGATGCCGTGATATGTTTCAACTTTCGCACTGACCGCTGCCGAGAGATCACGAAGGCATTGACTCAGCAGGACTTTCCTGAGCAGGACATGAAGAAACTTAACCTGAATTATACTACGATGACTGTGTATGATCATTCATTCAGGAATGTCCATAATATTTTCGATAATGATGATCTCAAAAAGACACTTGGCGAAGTCTTGTCCGACCTCGGACTCACGCAACTCCGTGCTGCCGAGACAGAAAAATATCCTCACGTCACATTCTTCTTTAACGGTGGCAGAGAAACCCCCTTCAAAGGTGAAGAGCGTATCATGGAGCCATCGCCAAAGGTAGCCACATACGACCTCCAGCCGGAGATGAGCGCTGCCGGCCTCACTGATAAGGTAGTGAATTATATCAATGAGAAAACTCCAGACTTCGTCTGCCTAAACTATGCTAACGCCGATATGGTGGGTCATTCGGGTGTATTAAGCGCGGTGGTCAAAGCATGTGAGACTGTCAGCGCCTGTGTAGATAGGGTGGTGACGGCGCTGCTTGCTCATGGATATGCAGTGCTGCTCACAGCCGATCACGGCAATGCCGACTATATGATCAATGATGACGGTTCACCGAATACAGCACACACCAAGAACCCTGTGCCAGTATTCCTGATAGATAATACGCTCAAGCCTGTGCTGCATAATGGCAAGCTGGCCGACATCGCACCGACTGTCCTTAAACTGATGGGCATCCCACAGCCCGCAGAGATGACGGGCAATGCCTTGTATTGAGCAAAAATTCAAAATAGCCCCGCCTTTCAAGGCGGGGTATAAATCAAAGAGTATTGGCTTTAGCCAAAGCTCATATAGGTTTGGCTAAAGCCTTGAGATTTGTTGCTTTGGTCCACGCGCTAAAGCGCATGGCTACTAAGAAATCTATAAAGTATGACAAGCTATTTTAGCTCAGCTTCCAGCTTTTTGATTTTGTCGATGATCTCGTTGGCGGTATCACTTGAGAAATTTCCACTTTGCCCGAATCCGATTATACTATTTACAAAATAACCGGATTCATTATAAAGAAGCTTTATTGAATAATTAGATAGTGAGCCTTTTTTGTAATTAAAACCATAAAATTTTACGGCTTTGGTTACCCAGGATTTACTGATAGGTGTTAAGCCAGGCTGAGTCAATAACTTCTCAATAATATCTGTTTTTTCATCATAAGTTAATGTACTTAAATAAGGAATCAATTTTTTATTTGACCAAAGCCATCGCCACCCCATAAATGCCAAAAGCGGGAGACATAAAAATGTAGCCCCAAGCATTGAGCCGGCTCCCCATTTTAGATAAATATCAAAAAAGAGTTTGATTATATATACTACTATGCCAATGTAAAAGATCAAAAACATCTTTTCAATGGTATCCAAAGGAAGCCTTCTTGCCTCTATCGCCTTATTTACTTCCTCTTCATTCATTTGTATTCCATTTTCAAATTCTCAAATTGCCGAATCTTCAAATTGCATTTCGTCCCTCGCCACACGTCCCCCGTCCCCTTAGTTCAGCTTATCGATCTTCTCCTCCAGCTCCTGCATCAGCTCTATCTGTATCTGCTGTATCTCCACGACCTGGCGGTGCTGATTGTGCATCAGGTGGTCGAGCTTCTCATGTAGCAACCGGATCTGCAGTTCGGCGGAGAGATTGACCTGATAGTCATGCTCGCTACGCACGCGATCCTTGTCTGCCTGTCTGTTCTGGCTCATCATGATGATCGGTGCCTGCAGGGCTGCGAGGCAGGAAAGAATGAGGTTGAGAAAAATAAAAGGGTAAGGGTCAAAGCCTTTATTGCTGTACCAATATACATTCAGCACCATCCATGCGAACATCATAACGAGAAAAGATATGATAAATTTCCAGCTACCGCCGAACTCTGCAATCCTGTCAGAGAGCCTGTCCGCGAAGCTGGCCTCAGCCTCCAGCTCAGGCTCGACATTGTCTGCTACAAACGTATTGGCACTCATTTTTTCCAGTACTTCCTGCTCCAGTTGGGTCACCTGTCCTACTTCTTTTTTGATAATAGACTCTATATGCCGCTGACGGTATTTGAATAGTTCACGTGTAGATATGGTGGAATCATCGTTAAAATTTGGATGGTCTTTTTGTATTTCCTCCATCACTTCGGGGCGTATATCGTCGCCGTTTATCAGGTCATCGGCATCATATTCACTGCCGTTTATCGCACATTTGCCTTTTGATTTTGTATCCATATCTGATTTATTGTGTTTGAGGCAATTTTACAGCTAATAAACCATATAAAAAAAGCAACATCCTATTTCTAAAACACATAGCTTTGCAGCCGTTAAGATCAAATGCTGGTCACATGAAAATAAATATTCCGGAGGTCAAGCAGCCCAGAGTTGTGATCATAGGCTGCGGTTTTGGAGGGCTGGAACTGGCAAAGCGCCTTGCACACGCTCCTGTACAGGTCGTACTGATCGACAAAAATAATTACCATACATTTCAGCCCTTGCTTTATCAGGTTTCCACCTCCGGCCTCGAAGCAGATTCTATTGTATATCCGATCCGTAAAATATTCAAAGGGCAAAATAATTTTCACTACCGCTGGTGTGAAGTGCAGAAGATAAACTCAGAACAAAAGTATCTGGAGACCAATATCGGGAATTGCAATTATGACTATCTCGTCATAGCGACGGGCACTACGACCAATTTTTTCAATATTGAAGGCCTCGAAGAAAAAAGCATGCCAATGAAGTCAGTCGTCGAGGCACTCAATCTGCGATCGTTGATACTTCAGAACTTGGAAAAGGCCCTGCTGGTGACTGATATAAATGAACGTGATGCGCTGATGAATTTTGTGATAGTAGGTGGAGGCCCGACAGGCGTGGAACTCGCAGGCGCCATCTGTGAGTTGAAGAAACATGTACTGCCTAATGATTATCCCGAACTCGACTTCAGACGCATGAGGATCATACTGATCGAGTCGGGCGATACGCTGCTGGCGAGCATGTGTGAGACCAATAGAAAGAAAGCTGTACAATATCTGCATGACCTGGGCACGGAGGTCTGGCTGAATACTAAGGTCACTAAGTATGATGGCCTGAACGTGACGCTCGGCTCTGGCAAACCGCTGCAAACATCTAACCTCATGTGGGCTGCGGGTGTCAAAGGCCAGATCATCGAGGGCATCAATCCAGATGTGATCACTCCTGCTAAGCGATTGCTGGTAGATGAGATCAACCGCGTCAAGGGTTATGAAAACATTTTTGCAATAGGCGATGTGGGCTGTATGATGACGGAGAAATATCCACGCGGACATCCTCAGGTCGCACCTGTGGCTATTCAGCAGGGGCATTTACTCGCGCAGAATATTGTCAGTTTGATAAATAAACAGGCCACCAAGCCATTTGATTATTTTGATAAAGGCTCAATGGCCACAGTAGGCAGAAATAAAGCTTTGGTCGAAGTAGGAAAAATAAATTTTGGTGGATTCTTCGGTTGGGTCACATGGTTGTTCGTTCATCTCATGTCGCTTGTAGGTTTCAGAAACAGGGTGATGACACTATTCAACTGGATATGGAATTATGTCAGCTACGACAGAAATATCAGGCTGATCATCCGCCCATATAAGGCAGGAGACAATAAATAATTAGTGGTATGGACGTGGAAATAATCCAAACTAAAGACGGCTCGCATACGCTCTACTCCAGGCAGTTTGATGAGATATATCATTCACGTAATGGAGCTGTGGCTGAGTCACAGCATATATTCGTCCGCAATGGCCTTGGAGCCTGTCCTGGCAATGTGATCAATGTCTTTGAGGTGGGTTTTGGTACGGGACTGAATGCACTGCTTTGTTGGGAATATGCCGAGTCAAAAAATATCAGGATCAATTATCACAGTATAGAGTTGTATCCTGTTTCAGATAAATTAATAGGACAAATTAATTACCCCGATCTGGTCGGTCATAAAGAAAAATTTCAGCAGCTGCATGCTGCGAAATGGAATGAAACGGTGACACTATCTGAGAACTTTACGCTGCATAAGATCAATGGCTCAGTTCTGGAAATGCTGTTTCCTACATCTTCAATCAATGTGATTTTCTTTGATGCTTTTTCGCCTGAGAAGCAGTCTGAACTATGGACGATCGAAGTATTTACAAAAATGTATGACATCTTGGCCTTGGGTGGAATACTAGTGACCTATTGTTCAAAATCATATGTTCGGAAGAATATGCAGCAAGCAGGCTTTCAAATAGAAAAACTCCCCGGCCCTCATGGCAAAAGGGACATGGTAAGGGCAAGGAAAAACTTGTAATTTCCTAACACCTGCCACCCGTCACCCGCCACCGCTGTATTTTTATCCACAACTATCAACTACGCATATACATTGCGTATGACTTTTGTATTTTGTAAGATTGATTTTGATAATAGATTGTATTTGG
>PLSN01000426.1 GCA_003165135.1 Bacteroidota bacterium | reverse complement strand
AATCGATTAAAATGAAATAATCAATAATCCAGCCAAGGCCCGTAAATAAAACGATAGACTATAAATTTCTGCCCTTTGATTTTATAAGCTACTACCCATTTATCTTTGTGAGTGAAGCATCTGTATTCATATTTAGCAAGGCTAGGGTCTTTGCATATAGCGTGTTTGACTTTTATTGAGGCTAAATGACTAAGTTCCTCATATGTATCTTTTACCCATCGATTTCCCGCACCCACAGTGTTTTTATTATCTATCCAGTCTGCTACTTTGGCTAAAGCATTCAAAGCACGTTTTCTCATTACGAGGTTCATCCTTTTTTAGATTTTGCGTTTTCCTCACGCCTTTTATTGATATATTCTAATATCTCATCACCTTCAAAACTCTCCTCATCCTCCTCAGGCTTCAGCCATGCTTCCAGCGTAGCCCTTGAAACCTTTCTCGTAGGTGGCAAACCCATTTCCTCATCAGTGAGTGGTGACTCGTTGAGTATATGCACTTCACTTTCATTAGCACCAAGACGCTCGATGTATTTGATCAACTCAGAGCCTTTTTTGCTGTCAGCATCTATTTCTACCAGATATTTCATGATTATAAAGTTAGTAAAAAACGAAGATGTCAGCAAATCTATAAATTCTCAAATTCCCTCCTATCTTCGCGCAGCAATTTAACACCCCGTGACACAAGAGAACATAGCCGATATAAGAAGCCGCCTGGATAATCTGAAACGATTTCTCAATATAGATGAGCGTCGTATGAAGATCATGCAGGATGAGGCTACCTCTTCGCATCCTGACTTCTGGAGCGACCCTAAGAAGGCCGAGGCTGTCATGAAAGAGATCAAGCTGAATAAGTTCTGGCTGGTAGACTATGAGAATACCGAGCGGGAGCTGGAAGACTTAAAAGTACTGCGTGAATTCTATGAAGCCGGAGAAGATGTCGAAGTTGATCTGAAAGCCCAATATCAGAAAGCGCTTGCCGCCATTGATAAATTGGAATTCAAATCCACTATGGACAGGCCGGAAGACTCGATGGGCGCTATCCTCGAGATAAACGCAGGCGCAGGCGGCACGGAGAGCTGCGACTGGGCATCGATCCTGCTGCGTATGTATGTGATGTGGGCCGAGAGTCACGGCTATAAGATCACAGAAGCAGAACGTACGGATGATGATGTAGCGGGTATCCGCTCCGTGACATTACAGATAGAAGGAGAATTTGCTTATGGTTTTCTGAAAGGGGAAAATGGTGTACACCGTCTGGTACGTATATCGCCATTCAACGCGCAAGGCAAACGTCAGACCTCGTTTGCATCCGTCTTTGTGAGCCCGATAGTGGATGACACTATAGAGATCAATGTACCTGCCTCTGAGTGCGAGTGGGATACATTCCGCGCGAGCGGTGCAGGCGGCCAGAACGTCAATAAGGTAGAAACCGCAGTACGTGTACGCCATCTCCCGACAGGTATCGTAGTCACTTGTCAGATCACGCGTTCGCAGCATGACAACCGTGAACGTGCGCTACAAATGCTCAAATCAAAACTCTACGAAAGGGAACTCGAAAAACGCTACGAAGAACGCGACAAGATAGAAGGCACCAAACTTAAGATCGAATGGGGCTCACAGATACGAAACTACGTACTGCATCCATATAAGCTCATCAAGGACACCCGCTCCGGCTATGAGACCGGCAATATACAACCGGTACTGGATGGTGATCTGGATGATTTTATCAAGGCCTATCTGCTGCACGCTACGAAGAAGGTATAAAAACTAAATCAGCATGGTCACATTGCAAGCGGCGATAGGATTGGGTTTATTTGCTCCGATCCTATTTATCTTTTTAATGTGTGTTTTATTAGTTCTTATTGGGATATGGAATAGTACATTAGGCAAAAAGACCAAAACCATTCCACTTTTGATCGCGTACATTATTGCAGCAGTAGTAGCTGCACTTATCATGATCTATATCTTTAGCCATTTAGATGGCAGGTATACCTANNTCACCTTGTTATATTGTCAATCCCCCATCCACACTGATCACAGCTCCTGAAATAAAAGCCGCGTCCTTGCTTGCCAAAAAACAATAAAGGTTAGCGACATCTTCTGCAGAGCCCAGTTTTCTCAACGGCACTTTTTCTTTCATTGCCTCTATTACTTTGGGAGGAATAGTGGCGATCATATCAGTAGCAATAAAGCCCGGTGCCACTGCGTTGACGGTGATATTGTATTTACCTAGTTCTCTCGCCCATGTTTTTGTTAAACCTATTACACCACTCTTTGTAGCAGCATAGTTTGACTGTCCGTAATTCCCATAGAGACCAACTATAGAAGATGTGTTGATGATAGCACCGCTTTTATTCTCTATCATATTAGCAGAAATAGCCTTGGTGCAGTTAAACACTCCTGTGAGATTCACATCCAGCACCTGCTGCCAGTTTTCGGCTGTCATCTTTTGCAGCGTAGCATCGCGTGTGATTCCCGCATTGTTTATGAGGATATCAATTCGACCAAAGAGTTTAATGATTTCGTCGGTAGCTTGTTCTACCTCCACATATTTCGTTGTATCAACCTTTTGAAACTTAACCTTAAGTCCTTCTTTCAGCAGGAGTGCTTCAAGATCTTTGCCTTTGGCTTCACTCACATCCCATATTGACACAGCAGCACCTTCTCTTGCGAACTTTTCCACTGCCGCCCTTCCTATACCTGCTGCGCCGCCGGTAATGACGGCTACTTTATTATTAAATCTTTTCATAATACCAATATGAGAAATTTATTAATTTCAGCGCTCTATTTTTTCCCACATGTACACCATACAGCAAGCACAAGAACTCCTAAAGCACAAATTCGGCTATGATAGTTTCCGTTTAGAGCAGCAAAATGCTATAGAGCATATTCTGCAAAAGAAAGATTGCCTGGTACTGATGCCTACAGGTGGCGGCAAGTCTATCTGCTACCAGATACCAGCTTTGCTTTTTGATGGGTTGACCGTCGTTGTTTCACCACTTATCTCCCTGATGAAAGACCAGGTAGATGCCTTGCGTTCAAACGGCATTGAGGCTGCATTCCTCAATAGTAGTCAGGGCGGCAGCGAACAAAACCATATCATGCGCCAGGCTCAGGAAAGGAAACTCAAATTACTATATGTGGCCCCCGAACGCCTCAGCGATGGATTCCTAGGCTTCCTTAAAGATGCTAACGTGTCTCTTTTTGCTATCGATGAGGCGCATTGCATATCAAGTTGGGGCCATGATTTCAGGCCGGAGTATCTGCAGCTGGCCAGGCTGAAACATTTGTTTCCCGCTGTGCCTGTCGTGGCGCTTACTGCCACTGCCGATAAGCTCGTGAGAAAGGACATTGTAGAGAAGTTGGGCCTGCACCATCCTGTCACATTTATATCCAGTTTCAACCGGGCCAATATCCGGTATGATGTAGAATCGAAAAAGAATTTCTATCCCAAGCTGATGGAATTTCTAATGGAACGAAAAGAGGAAAGCGGCATTATATACTGCCTGTCGCGGGCTGGCACAGAGTCGTTGGCGAATGATCTTCGCGAGGATGGATTTAATGCGATGGCCTATCATGCGGGTATCGAAAAAGGTGCTCGTGAAAAGACGCAGGAAAAATTCATACGTGATGAGGTGAAAATAATCGTGGCCACCATTGCCTTTGGTATGGGTATCGACAAACCCAATGTGCGTTTCGTCATTCATGCTGACCTGCCTAAAAATATAGAGGGCTACTATCAGGAGACAGGACGCGCCGGGCGTGATGGCCTGCAGAGTACGGCGGTTCTGTATTTCAGTATGGCAGATGTGATCAAGATGAAAAATTTCGTACTGATCGATGGCAATCCTGAGCAAACTAAAATACTGGCCCGCAAGCTCGACCAGATGGCACAGCTGGCACAACTCACCACCTGCCGTCGTAAATACCTGCTGAATTATTTTGATGAATCAGCTCCCGACTATTGTGGCAACTGCGATGTATGCCTGAGCAAATACGACCTGATAGATGCGACTATCATTGCTCAAAAGGCCCTTTCAGCAGTATTTCGTTTGGGTCAAAATTTTGGTGCGAATTATACCATTGATTTTTTGCGCGGCTCAAAGTCTGAAAAGATCAGAGAAGAACACAAACTTTTGAAAACATATGGAGTGGGCGCTGATATTTCAAAAGAAGAATGGCAGACCTATTTCCGCGATCTTATTGCCCGTGGCTATCTGCGACCGACAGATGATGAGTTTCCGAAACTCCAACTGACCGATGCCAGTGAGGATGTTTTGAAAGGGAAAGTGAAAGTTGAATTGGTAAAGACCAAAACGGTAATAGCGCCAAGCCGCTCTACAGCCTCACAAGCTGAGGTTTCTTATGAAAAAGAATTGTATGCCGATCTGAAGGACCTTCGAAAAACAATAGCCGATAGCAGCAATGNNAATGTTCCTGCCTATATTATACTTGGAGACTCCACCCTCATCGAGATAGCTGCCTACCTGCCGCAAAGCCTGGAAGACATGCGCAAAATAAGCGGCTTTGGCGATGTGAAAATACAGCGTTTCGGAAAAGAATTTCTGGATGTGGTGCTGAATTATACCCATCAAAAAAACCTCCCCGGCCGTATCCATATGAAACAGGCAAAAAGAGAGCGGAAAAATTCACGCCCGGTCAAGACAGATGATGGTTATAGAAACACCTATCAGGTCA
>PLSN01000219.1 GCA_003165135.1 Bacteroidota bacterium | reverse complement strand
AAAATAGATACCTGTGACTATCCTGGAGCCATCAGAGGCTTTGGTAGCAGAGTCATAATGCAGGAAAAGTGTATCCGGGTTCACATCATCTATGATTTTGAAATCACTGGTAGTCACATCAGGATTCTTGAAATTTATCTTAGCATAGCCTTTCATAAACAGATATGGGTTCTTGCCATAAAGATATGCTTCCCCTTTGTAAGTGACATTGGGATAGATAAAGAATGGATTAGTACTATCTCCTATATCCCCTTTTGCTACAAGGCTGTACTCATCAAATTTGTCTTTTTTCTTTTCCCCAACTGTCTCTTTGGTACATTTAATATCATTGAATACTATGCGCTCATCTTTATGGCCGGCAGTCGAGAAGCTATATTCTCCTGAGCCTCTGAGTTCTGCTTTGCTAATGATGTCGATGGTGCAATTTGTGATCTTGTGTTTATTAGTAAGTGTATCTACATAGATAAGGGCATTTTTCAACTGGTCAATTTTTGCTTCGCCTTGTATGACCACTATACCACTATCGGGTATTACTTTGGCATCAGCTATATTGATATAAGGTACCTGCTCTACGCGTAATATGGATGTCTCAAGATTATAAGTAGCCCTTTTGGCCAAAAATTTTAAACCCAGCTGGCTGGCGCGAGTAGATGTGAAATACTCTCCGTTGCTTCCTTTCGGCACATTAAAGTCCAGTATCTTCTTATCAATATACCACTTAAACTCACCTATACCGGTCTTGAAATTATTATAAGCAAACTCCGTAGGGATATTCGGTGTATTGGTTTTGAAATCCCCCACACGGTTCTTAAAATCGATCTTCGCATTTACGTTTGGCGTCTTGAAAGTGATCTTATCTCCTGATATGGACTTAATGTCCATTGATGCAGTATCAGCAGCCAGATCATCCGACTTGAATTGAAAATCCTTTGATGTCAGGTTAGCTTCTTTCCAGTCCAGCAGGCCACTGCCGCGTAGTCCTTTGCCAGTGAGAAGCAGGGTGCCTTTCAGTTTGGTTTGGTCTTCATACATGGAGAACGGTGACGTTTTCATAAATATTAACATGCTATCGCTCTTAGGTTTCCAGAATACAGGATTACCTCCACTGACTACTTCGGGTGTCCGCACACCATCCAATACCTTTTTGATATGAAAAGTATCTGCCGTGGCATGAAATGAATCAGGGTAAAACATTATATCCTGAGAAGTAAAAGTAGCGGTCAGGTGATCGACCTTTCCTTTCCCGGATAGGCCTTTATGATTCAAGGTCACTCCGCCCTCATATTTACTGCCGTCTTTGTATAGATCCAGTCCTTTGTCCGGGGTATTGATATCAAATCCCAAAGACAGATCAGGCATGATATGGAGTGTATCTTTGATATCGGGCAATATGCCGGCTGATACGAGCCTTCCTGCCCAGTGGATGACTGCGGGTGTAAATGAATTCAAGCTATCCAGATGGAATGGATTTATTTCAAAGAAAAAATCTTTTTTCTTGTATGCTCCACCTGCTATATTGGGGTCTTCATATGAAGCATATGATTTGTCCTTAGTAGTCAGCTTCGGAAACTGCGATAGGCGTGTACGACCTGATTTATTGATTGGTGCATCTACTTCCAGCAGTCCTTTGACGCCAATGATATCAGTCAGCAATGTCCTCAACCTTGGCTGACCATATTCATCTACACTATTGGCACTGTCAGGGATATTGATCCGCATAGAGTCCAGGTTATTCAGGTCGATCGTAAAGGGAGCATAGGCAAACTTATATTTCTTGCCAAAGAAATCAAGGCGGCCACCATATACCAATCCGTCGAACTCCATATCACGGTCCTTTTGCAGTTCAATAGTTTTATTAGCCGGGAAGATCACAACACTGGCCGTATCACTGATCGGCACGGATGAAACTCCTTTCAGCTCGACGTTGTTATTTTTCAGATCTATATAATCGATCCCGTCTTTAGGAACGGACTTGATCCTGATAATATCATAGTCCACCTTTTTTGAGTTTGACATGACATAGTTGATGACCTTATCTCTCATCGTCACGATACCTGCAGCCTCATCATACCTGTTGAAACCCATTTCGACCAACTCATAATATAGTGACTTAGCCTGCTCTTCGGTGAGATGCGGGTCAATGGCACGGGCTAGGTCAGTAGCGTTCAGTTGTTTGCTTCCTGTCTTCTCATACAGTCTTTTGATGATGGATAGCGGTTCATATGATGCACCACCTTGTATCTTTCTGATCCTCTCCTTATTGAAGTAATTATTCGATTCAAATATCGATCCTACCTGTCCCACACCATTCAAAGTCTGGAGTTTCATTCGCGAGGAGTCAAGGTTCCATATGATAGCATCCACTTCAAACTCGTGATTGTGATAGGAATCAAAGAATTTTGATTTAGATATGCCCGATTCACCGCGGAGCATCTTAACCTCATTTGTCCTCGCTTTATAGGTCAGAGTTAGCTCGGGATGATAGATGGTATCATTGCCGTTAAAAATCATTACCTCTGTTTTGGGCGAACTGATCTCCTGTCCTTTCTTTATGGTAAAGGACTGGGAATATGCGGTCAGCATACGCTTCTTATCCTTTCGGTAGAAGGTCACTGATGCAGGAGTATCAGGTACGCCTACTCCCATCACCTTTGCTCCCCATAGTCCAAATCCCCCCATATAGGTAGCATTTGGCACTATCTCTTTCATGGTTATGTTTCTACCTGTGGAGTTAAATCTCGGATAAGAAGCAGCTGAATCGTTTCCACCGGATACAAATTTATCAGTGAACTTACCATAAAGAGGCGTCTGAAAAAATTCTTTGTAGTAGAATTCTACAGAGTCAATCGTATATGAGGTATTGTCAAAATTGATGACATAATCAGATTTAATATTGGCATAGACATCACCGGCGCTGATCTTATTTCTGGACCAGTCCACCTTTCCGCCTTTGCCGTACCATTTGTTTTCGCTGGGCAGATACTTACCGCTGGTATTATAAATAAAAATTGTATCCGTAGTAGACATTCCCGTAAGTTTAGATGCCGGAAAGGACACGACAGCCTTTGCATTTTCGTATGACAAGGTATAATTTGCAGCATCCGACATCCATGTACGTGACATGGAATGATACATGGCATTATATTTAAAAATAGCTGTAGAGAATTCAAGAAACTTGATCAGGTCTTTATTGTCTCCTTTCTTCAGGTTTCTTGCTACACTGGNNATTGGCAGTCGTTATGATCTCCTGTATCTGTGCATCAGTGATCAGGCCGTCTTTTACATTTTTATTAAACTCCTCGTTGGTTTTGGCCAAAGCTTCTGACCTGCTGGCCTTCATCATCTCGTCTACAGCTTTGATGAATTTATCTTTCTCAGTAGGAAAAGAGGACAATACTTGTGCCTGTATCAGGCCCGTCGATGCGATCAGTATCAGCGTGATGGTAAAGATCTTTTTTATCATTTTTTCAGGGTGTTGGTCTCAGGGAACGAAAATTTATAATGCCTAAACTTAATTACTTTTAAATAAAATGCTCGCCCAGCCATTTTCGGTGAGTACTTTCTCCACCAAAAAACCTGAGCTTACTGCCATGACTGATACATCATCTGTATCGGTCACTAATATACCACTAACTACTAAAACGCCTCCGGGCCTCAAAAAATTTCGCCAGGACTGCAAACTTTTCATAATTACATTGCGATTGATATTGGCCAGCATGATATCAAACCGGGCCTGACTGCTGTCCATACTATCAGCAAAAAGCACCGTCACTTTTACGGCATTATTGCGCCCAAGGTTCTCTTTGCTATTCTCTACCGCCCATTCTTCATGGTCTATGGCTACGACTGATGCCGCACCCAGTTTCTCTGCCATTATCGCCAGTATACCTGTACCACAGCCGAAATCAGCCACCGTCTTACCCTTCATATCCATAGCCAGCATCTGCTGTATCATCAGAGAGGTAGTAGCATGATGGCCTGTACCAAAAGACATTTTTGGCTCTATGATAAGCTCATATTCAGCACCTTGAGTCGCATGAAAGGGCGCCCTGATGCCTACCCTGCCGGCTATGATGACCGGCTCAAAATTTTTCTCCCATTCTTCATTCCAGTTTTTGGGTGCTATGTCAGTCTGTTTAAATTCAATATTACCCAGTTCATTTTGGGCAAGGATATCCAGTATCGCCTCCTGGTCCCATGATTCTTTGGGGATAAAGGCTTTCACAGACTCTTCTTGTTCCTCAAATCCATCAAAACCCACCTCAGGTAGTAAGGAAATGATAAAATCACGCTTGGACTCATCCTTAGTAAAGAACTCGTATTGAATTATAATTTGAGAATTCGGCAATTTGAAAATTGAATGCAATTATTAAATAGAAAGTATGATCTTTTTGAAATCATCTGCCTTGAGCGAGGCGCCACCCACCAGGCCGCCGTCTACATCAGACTGAGAGAAAAGTTCTGCGGCATTATCAGGTTTCACACTCCCGCCGTAAAGAATAATTATTCGCTCAGCTATTCCGATTCCATATCTCGCGCTGACCTTCTCTCTGATGAAATGATGCATATCCTGTGCCTGCTGAGGAGTGGCATTGAGACCGGTACCGATGGCCCACACAGGTTCATAAGCTATGACCACCTTTGCTATATCATCATCGCTTAGGTGAAATAAACTTTCTTCGAGTTGCTTATTGACATAAACTCCCTGCTTCTCATCTATTCTGATGTCCTTCGTCTCACCGCAACAGAAGATAGGCAATAATCCGTATCGCAAGGCCAGGTTCATCTTTTCTTTCAGTGTCTCATGTGACTCGTGATAGTATATCCTGCGCTCGCTATGGCCGATGATGACATAGGGCAGAGACATAGATGCCAGCATGGGAGCCGATACCTCTCCTGTGAATGCTCCATTCTCCCTGTCGGCGCAGTTTTGCGCGCCAAGTTTTATTTTACTTCCTTTGAGTTCATTCTGCAATGAGGTCAAATATGGAAAAGCTGGGCACAAGATCACCTGATGCTTGTATGATGCTTCATCCGACTTAATATCTGCGGCAAGTTTCACCGCCTCAGCCAGTGTGAGGTTCATCTTCCAATTGCCAGCTATTATTTTTTGTCTCATTTGGCCCTGTATATTTTATCTTTCTCAAACACTACTTTCAATATATCAATATCAGCCTGTGTCAGTTCGACATGACGGCGCTCCATCATACGCACTGCTACTTCGAGAGCCTTATCAAACCTGAATGTTTCTACGCCCTCAGCACCACCCCATGTGAATGAGGGGATAAATTTATCAGGGAAACCGCTGTCAAAAACATTTGCCGCCACACCTACTACTGTACCGGTATTGAACATGGTATTGATGCTGCTCTTGGAGTGGTCGCCCATTATCAGCCCGTGAAACTGCATTCCTGTAGACACATATTTCCCTTCGCGGTAGTTCCACACGTCGACATTGCCATAGTTATTCTTGAGGTTTGAGGTATTGGTGTCCGCACCGAGATTGCACCACTCTCCTATCACAGAGTTTCCGACGAAACCATCATGGCCTTTATTGCTATAGCCAAAGAAAACCCCATTGCTCACCTCGCCGCCTACACGGCAGTGCGGGCCGACAGTAGTAGCGCCGTATATCTTGGCAGCCATCTTGAGCCCTGCGTGATCGCCCAGCGCAAAGGGCCCGCGAACCAGACATCCCTCCATGATCTCCGCATCTCGCCCGATATATATAGGGCCGCCTTTGACATTGAATGTAGAACACTCGACTGAAGCGCCTTCCTCGATGAATATATGCGAAGCGTCACCAAGTAAAGTATTGGTCTCGCTGAGTGACTGTGATACCCGACCTTTGGTCAATAGCTCAAAATCCTTTACGATCTCAGCGCCATTCATTTTAAAAATATCATAAGGGAAACTGATCTTGCTATAAGAACCTGCGCTTACTTTATCCGCTGAAGCTGCTATCGCTTCGATGTTCTCGTAGTTGAGTTGCGGTTTGGCAGAGTGATAAGCTATGACATGTGTGCCGTCTATCAGTGCTTGTTCTTCCTTGAGATATCTGATCTGTACCACAAGTGAGGCATCTGGTATGACAGAGCCATTGATATATATATGAGCACCGACCTCTCCCCCCGACCTCTCCGAAGGAGAGGGAGCTAATACAGTAAACGGAAATTTCGCCTCCAGATATGGCTCAGTGAGGGACAATGTTTTTTCAGATAAGAAATGCTCCCACTTCTCGCGAATGGTCATGATACCCAGCCTGCAGTCTGCGATGGGACGGGTATAAGTGAGCGGCAAAAGGTCCTGACGGGTACGGACCGGGTCAAAGAGTATGAACTTCAAAGATTTGGTTTTAACTAGGCTAAAAGTAAGAAAAAACGCCAAAACTGAATGATAATCTACCGCAAAGCCGCAAAGAACGCAAATTTGAAAGATGATGAGAGATATCAGGGTATTCTCAATATCAATTTTCAATTCCCTCCCAACCTTTTCATTCCGTCCTTTGCCAGTTTATAGTCGGGTTTGATATTCAGGCATTGCTGGTAGAGTGATTTGGCCTCGTCATAGTTTTTAAACTCCTCTGCACAGCGGCCCATTTTGTAGTATGCCTCAGCGTATTTGGGGTCCATCTTGATGGCCATGTTAAAGTATTTGTAGGCTTCCTTCAGCGAGTCCATCTCCATATAGCTCTGACCGATGGCATATAGCGCATCTTCATTTTTGAAGTCTACCTCAATGACCTGTTTGAAGGTCGATATCGCCTGTTCATACTTACCCGCCTCCATCTCGCCGTAGCCTTTGGCATAGAGGGCATCAGTCGCTTTGGGATTAGCTTTTACTGCATTATCCAGGTATTTGTCCGCCATTTTATCCTTCCGCTGCTGTAGTATCAGACCGATCTGTAGAAAAGCATCAGCTTTCTTAGGGTTCTGCTCCGCACAGGTCTGAAAAGAGGACAGCGCCTTAGCGGTATCCCCCATTTCCTTGTATACCATGCCTTTGTAGTAATATATATCAGCATTGAACATATCCCTGGTGATGGCCTGGTTAAAATGGCTGAGCGCAAGCGGATAATCTTTGATCAGATAGGCGAACTTGCCTCCATAGAGGTAGTATTTGATATTGGCAGAGTCTGCTGCGATAGACCTGTCCATCCATGCTATTGCGCGACGTGGCTCATTGCTCTGCATAAAGAGGTCAGCAGCGTAGAGATTGTAATCGCTATTGGCAGAGTCAAGCATCACGGCCAGATACATGTCAGAAAGGGCAGACTTCAGGTCATTCTGCCCCTGGTGGAGCTGGGCGCGACGGAAATAAAGGGTAGGATTGAGCGAATCCCTTTTGATCGCGTCATTGATGTCATCCATCTCCTTGATGTGAAAGGTAGTATCCTTATCACCAGCCGGTTTTGCATCCTTCGGCATGCTGCACTGCCTGCAGGAATTCAAAAAAAACAGTGCCGCAATAAAAAAGATGCTAAAAACAAAAAAAGTTCTCATCATACTTCAAAATTAATCCTAAAGGTGTAACTTCACAGTAGTTCTTTGAATTTAATAAGTATTGAGTAATTAGTATTGAGTATTGAGACAATAC
>PLSN01000098.1 GCA_003165135.1 Bacteroidota bacterium | reverse complement strand
TTGAATAAATGTGGTCGATGGCCACCCCTGCGAAATAGCGGTCATTATTGAGATATATGCCCGCTCCAAAGTCCGGTGATATGCCATTGACATTAGTAGCCGGCACGTCAGGGTCATTCTGATTGACCGATCCGCCTGTATATACCCCATCGGGGGTACGAAGCATTGATCCCTGCAGGCCTGTCTGCGTGAATCCAACATTGAGGCCTATGGCCAGCGAACCAAAACTGAATTTTTTGCGATAATTATAATCGATGTCGACAGTCGTCGTGCGCAGGTAGCCTATATTGTCATTGGTGGCTGTGATGCCGATACCGCTGCTGATCTTGTATATCGGCATATTAAAACCCAGATACTCTGTCTGTGTGGCCTTAGTGGTCAGGCCTACATACTGGGTGCGGTATAGCCCATTTACCTCCAAAGCATCTGCTGACCCTGCATAGGCAGGATTAAACAGTTGCTTATTGTACATATACTGGCTAAACTGCGGCTCGATCTGAGCCGAAACCTGTAGTGCACATAAACCCGATAAGAAAAGAGTTAAGTAAAACGATTCCCTCATTAACTATGATGAACGTCTAAATTAATCGTTTTTTTGTAAACAAAGAGAACAATCGTCTTTTTTCTGTTTACATCGGAAATTCACCGATAGTTTTGTCAGATTGGTCTTCATAAACGAATTCAGACCTCTTAACATTAAATTATTATATCCTATTATTTTTGATGCAACAATTATAAAAAAGAATGAAAAACATTTTCCCGGCCTTATTGCTTCTGATGTCATCTGTTGCATTTTCTCAAAGTCAGCCTATTGCAGTTGCCTCAAAACCCAAGCTCGTGGTCGGCATAGTCGTGGATCAGTTACGCTGGGATTATCTATACCGCTATGCTGACAAATACGGACAGGCAGGTTTCAAGAGGCTGCAGAAAGGCTACAACTGTGAGAATACACACATACCCTATGTGCCCACCATTACAGGCCCCGGGCATACCTGCGTGTATACCGGATCTGTACCAGCCATACATGGCATCATAGGAAACGAATGGTATGACCGCGACAGCAGATCAGTGGTAAACTGTGTAGGTGATACTAATTATCACACCATCGGAGCATCAGGCCGTGAAGGCAAAGTCTCCCCAAACAGACTGCTCACTACGACCATCACAGATGAGTTGAGACTCGCTACAAATTTCCACTCAAAGGTCATCGGCATAGCCGCCAAAGACCGCGGTGCCATATTGCCCGCAGGACATTCGGCGAATGCCGCTTACTTCTTTGATGGAGAGTCTGGCAACTGGGTATCGAGCAGCTACTACATAGATACTCTGCCTAAATGGGTGAATGATTTCAATGCAAAAAAAATGCCTGCGAAATATGCCGCCGGCAACTGGAATACCCTGCTGGACATCAAACAATATACTGAAAGTACACCTGACAATGAGCCATGGGAAAGGCCTCTGCGTGGTGAAGATAAAGCTGTCTTCCCGCATATGATAGCAGATGCAGTGGCCAAAGATCCCGGTGCGCTCATAGGCACACCATTTGGCAATACCATGACCCTCGACTTCGCACGGTCAGTGATAGAAGGCGAGCAGATGGGCAAAGGAGCATACACAGATTTTCTGGCGATCAGTTGCTCCTCAACGGACTATATCGGTCACCAGTTCGGGCCTAACTCTGTAGAGGCAGAAGATGGACTGCTAAGGCTGGACCATGACCTCGGAGAGTTTCTTTCTTATCTCGACAAAACAATAGGCGCTGGCAACTATATAGTTTTCCTCACTGCAGATCATGGCGTCTCTCACTCACAGGGATTTAACCGCGAACATAAAATGCCTGCAGGTAGTTATCTGGGCGACTCTTTGGTTAAAATAAGTAGTGCTTTTCTCAAGCAAAAATACGGAGTGGATAGTCTAATTGAGCGCTACACCAGCATGCAATTATATCTCAACTATTCCTCTATCAAACAGCACAATCTCGACGCTAATGCCATACGCCATGATCTGGTAGAATATTTGCTAACCATCAAAGGAATGGCAAAAGTGATCGACCTCTCGCAGGTTGCCACGCTCTCATTGCCTCAGCCATATCGCGAAATGTTCGTCAATGGATATAATCAAAAACGCTCGGGAGACATTCAGGTAGTCTATGAGCCGGGCTATATGGAGGGCTTCACTAAAGGCAGTACGCATAGTGCAGT
Organism: Bacteroidota bacterium; assembly: GCA_003165135.1. Classification (GTDB taxonomy): domain Bacteria; phylum Bacteroidota; class Bacteroidia; order Chitinophagales; family LD1; genus UBA1941. The sequence goes on along the minus strand of PLSN01000098.1, from coordinate 1,181 downwards.
GTATTCATATGACTCACATATACCGCTGCTGTGGTATGGATGGGGAGTGAAGTCTGCACATGATTACTCGCAGACATACATGACAGACATCGCTGCTACTTTGGCGGCTCTGCTGCATATCCAGGAGCCGAACGGATGCATCGGAAAACCGATCATTGGATTGATGAAATAGTTGATTTGATTTTAGCTGCCCTACTGCAATTGATATCAATGCTATCAAAATCAAAAACCTCACTAGGTTGAAATACAAAAATTCGTTTTTGATTTTTTATCTTTGTATTTAGAGATTTAATAAGGATTCTAACTATGAAGACTTTCATGACGGTCTTATTCCTGATCATTTATTCTTCTGCATATACGCAGGCAGTTGATACGATCTACTTTGATAAATACTGGAAAAAAGTATCACCAACGTACTATGCTTTTTACCGTATCATTACCCCTGTCCATAGTAGGTTTAATGTCGAGGATTACTATCGCAGTGGGGCTCTTCAGATGCAAGGCACTTATAGCTCTCTTGACCCAAAAGAAGTGAAGGAAGGACACTTTACCTATTATACAGAAGACGGGATACTCACTATTGACGAATACTATCATGAAGGGCTCAGGGAGGGTTTGTCAATGTCTTATGACACATTAAACCATTTTACTTATAAAAAGCATTTCAAAAAAGGCATGCTGGAAGATACCCTGATAGGATATTACCCTACACACGACCTGCGTAGAATCGAAATATATCGTGGTGGTAAAATGACATCGGGACAATGTTATGATGAAAAGNNATACCCCGGAGGAGATAAGGCAATGGAAAAGTTTATTAAAAGACATTTAGAATACCCGGAGGCCGATAGAAAAGCAAATATAGAGGGGCGTGTCGTGGTTAGTTTTATTGTAGAGACAGATGGAAGCTTAACTAATATCAGAATAGCTAAAGGCGTAGATGAGCTTTTGAATAATTCAGCTATAGATATTGTCAGGCGATTCCCCCAATTTAAATCTGGCCAGATAGAAGGTAAACCAGTCAGAGTCAGTTTTATTTTGCCTATTATGTTTAAACTGGAGGAATATTAATAGCAATAACAATTCTCATTTAGCTATTTCGTATCTTCGCAAACTGTGGAATTTCAACTGACATCAAAATATATCCCTACCGGCGACCAGCCAGAGGCTATCAAGCAAAT
>PLSN01000344.1 GCA_003165135.1 Bacteroidota bacterium | reverse complement strand
TCGCGCGATATCTGCCAGCAGTCGTCTATCACGATATACTGATAGCCGGCATCCTTCATACCATTCGATGACATGGCATCAGCCATCTGTTTGATCTTGGTCTCATCGATACCACAGTTGAAAAAGTTCCAACTGTTCCAGCCCATCGGCGGTGTGGGTGCGAGGTTGGGATATTTCTGTGCATGAGTGATCAATGATGAAAGTGTAAATAGAATGGCGAAGAGGTATGGTTTGCGCATATGGGTTAGTATTTATGGAGATGAATATAAAGTAAATCGTGGAAAGTGGGATATTTCGGATATCGGATTTTTGATTTCGGCAAAACCACAATCAAAAATCCGATAACCGAAATGATAAACCATAAAAAACAGGTCACTAGAGCAATGACCTTCCTATCAAAGGCAAGAAAGGGTTTTGTGGATTTTATTCTGATGATATGATGGTAAATAAGTTTATTTGTACAAAAAGAATGTGTATGCGATCAATGTCGGTAGTGTTATTGTTAGTAGTAATATTGAGTGCAGCAAATGCACAAAGCACATCTGATCTGAAGCTGAACCAGGTACAGATCATAGGCAGCCACAACAGTTATAAGAAACTGCCCGACCCGCGGGTGATGAAGTTTCTGATGAAGATGCGCAAACACCTGGGCAAGAACCTCGACCCCATCGGCATTGACTATGGGCATACGACCATCGACTCACAGTTTTCTGACTACCACATGCGTGGACTGGAGATAGATATATACAATGACCCGAAGGGTGGAGTTTTTTATAAAAGAAAGATCAATGCCTTCGTGCATGGTATAAAGCAAAAGTCAAACGTTCCTGCACTGCTCAAACCGGGGTTCAAGGTACTTCATATCAAGGATGTAGACTACCAGACACTCTATTACACATTCAAAGATGCACTGACAGCGATCAAAAAATGGAGTGATGAGCACCCGAACCATCTGCCACTCTTTATCAATATCGAAACCAAAACGCGTGGCCCTGCCGAGGCAAGCGGACTATTGCGGTTTCTGGGTTTCAAGCGCATGGTACCTTTTGATGCTGCAGCTTGTGACTCTATAGATGCGGAGACCAAGGCTGTCTTTGGTAAGGACCTGACTAATATCCTCACACCTGACAGGCTAAGAGGCAAATATGCCAGCCTCGAGGATATGGCCACACACAATGGATGGCCGCGACTGGACGAGTGCCGCGGCAAGGTAGTCTTTATTATGCTGGGAGACGCGAAGGACATGTATGCTGAGGGGCATCAATCGCTGACCGGTAGGGCCATGTGTACCTATAGCAAGCCCGGCAATCCGGAGGCTGCTTTTATCATGAAAGATAATCCCGAGCGCGACAGCAGTAAGATCACGGCTCTCGTGAAAGAGGGTTATATCGTACGCACCCGCTCTGATGCCGGAACGATGGAGTCACGCAACAATGACAGCACCCGCAGACAGGCAGCATTCAATAGCGGTGCTCAGATCACTTCTACAGATTACTACAGGCCGGACCTGCGCTTCAGTACATTCACTGTGCAGTGGGATGGCATACATGCCGGCAGGGTAAACCCTATCTCCAGCCCTGCTAAAAAAGATGAATGGCTGAAGGAATAATGATATTTCGGATTGTTGATTTTTGATTGCGGCATTCCGACATCAACGATCCGCCATCTGAAATCCCACTAGAGTCCCTCACTGATAGTAAAGATAAATGCGCTGCCCAAGGATGGTGCTGACTCGACGCGAATGGCCCCGTTATGCTGTTCGACTATCTTCTGACAGGTGGCCAGGCCTATACCGCTGCCTTCATAGAGTGAGCGATTGTGCAGACGGTGAAAGATGTGGAATATCTTCTCCTGATATTGTGGCTCTATACCGATGCCATTATCCTGTACCTCAAACTCATGATATCCGTTCAAATGGCGGTAGTGCACTTCGATCCGTGGCACCTCGCCCGGCATATGAAACTTGATAGCATTGCTGAGCAGGTTCTGAAAGAGCTGTATGATCCGTGACCTGTCAGCTACGATGAAATCAGGGATATTGTGCCAGTCAACCTCTGCATGACTATCGTTGATCGCGGTGCGAAGATTATCCTTGACCTGTGCTATCACTTCGCTCATCATCACTTTCTGATAGTGGATGGTCTCTGTATTGATCCTGGAGAATAGCAGCAGGTCTGTGATCAGGCTGTTCATGCTCTTGGTAGAGTTGATGAGGTGGGCTATATACTCATGCCCCTCATCGTCCAGCATATGTCCATACCGCCGCTCCAGCAGCTGCGAGTAGCCGATGATAGACCGCAGTGGCTCTCTGAGGTCATGCGAGGCTATATAGGCAAAGTTCTCCAGCTGGAGATTTGACTCAATGTATTTCTCCAGTTGAATGTTCTTCTGACTGAGTGCCTCCTGCATATGCTGCATTTCTTTCTGTATCTCGATCCTGTCAGTGATGTCAGTAGCCACGCCGAGTATCTGATTGGCAGTACCGGACTCATCCTCGATCGGAGTCTTGACGGTTTGCAGGTATTTCTTTCTGCCGGTAATGGTGTCAGTGATCTCTTCGAGTGCAATGAATTTGATCGCTTTTTTCTCCATCACCTCCAGATCATCATTTCTGAAATGCAATACCTCATCAATGTTAGGATTGAAATCCGCATCCGTTTTGCCGAGAAGTTCCTTGGTGGATGTACCGTATGTTTTGGCCAGTGCCTCATTGACCAGAGTGAATTCGCCTTTCCGGTTTTTTGCAAATATATAATTGGGATTAAGGTCTATGATCTTTCGCAGATAGCCCCTTTGCTCTTCGAGTTTTGCGATATAGTTATCATTCAACCTGAATATATATAAGAACCTCATGGTGGTGACGGGGATGATAAGGATGTTGACCGCAGTCCTGAAGAATGAGATGATCTCGGGTTTGCCATAGGTGGGGTCTTTCATACCTACCACCTCATTGGAGAGCAATATGAACAGTGCCACTCCTGTCAGCATCATGCCATAGGCCAGCCACTTGCGCTGATGCACCATAAACAGTGGCGTCATACAGATAGATATGATGAACAGGTAGACATGAGACTCACTGCCGACCTTGATATCCACTATAGCCACCGCAGCCAGAAGACCGAGATTGATAATGATCGAAGACAATACGTGAAAGCCTCTGCCATTCAGATAAAAGCAGATACAGATGAGCAATACATAAAGAAAACTCAACTCGTGCAGAAACAGCCTGATCTCCTGTGGCAGCAGGTATACGATGGGAATGGCCAGTACTGCAAAAGCCATATATCCCAGCACATCAAAGTTGTAGTACTTGATATACGCCCTCTTTGAGGGGTCATGCTCGGAGCTGAGGCCGAGGTTCATAAAAGACTCAAAAAAATCCAACAAGTATTTCATATCTCTTCACATTGTGATCAGTGCACTAAGCCGAAATCAATATAACAGAAAGCAAAGCAAAAGTCCAATGCTAAACTTTTGAGCCCATATAAGCTACCTACATCAAGCATCCATCGGCTGATGCAAGATAAGTTTTACTCATAACACAGCAAAATAAACCCTATCCTCAGCCATGGACCGGCATATATGACGATCAGGTCCATTCGGGAGTCTTCAGGCTAAAACATCCACCCATGCGTCCGACAAATCAGAACTTGTAACAAAAACAAGCGATTTAAGGTCCAGGAAGCAAAAATCCCTAAACTATGAAACCTCATCGATATGTATGTAATTCCCGCACTGTCCTTAGGTTTGAGTAGTAGCCTGTTTTCCAGTATCACTCTCCGCACAATATATTGCTTTTAAAATACAAGTCGCTCCGAAACCCGCAGGGTGTAACATTTTCGGCCGATTCATGTATCCTTGAAGAAACAATAAAACCCCTCAACATATGACAACTGATTTCTACCAAAGCATCGCGATTTCTCAGAGAGGGATCTCTGTGAAATCTCCCCAAAAGGTACAAGTACCTCTTTCGGAAAGACTGGTCGCTTTCTATATGAGTATGATCAACCTGGGTACCGATTTTATCAAAGATACCAAGCAGCTCAAGTACATCAGGATCTGCAATTTTGTAGCCATGACCTCATTTCTGGCATCATTAGGATACACCATGTTATCGATGATATGGGGCAATCCTGTTTGGTTCATCGCCGTAAACAGTCTCTGTATTACCAGTGTCGGTGTGCTCTATCTCAATAAAATCGGCAAGGTGAATGCATCACGCATCATATATCTCGTCTCTGTCAATATACTGCTATTCATCATCGCGCTCATCGTAGGGCCTTATACCAACGGCGAAAACTTCCTGCTAGTGGCAATATTAATACCCTTTCTGATATATGATCTCAGCAAGTTCAAACTGATAACCATGGGCATTGCTTTGCCTGGCATATTCCTTATATCATATCCATATCTGGAGCCTTTCTTCGCCCATTACCATTTGAGCCTTGCACAGCAGAACCTCATGCGCACTATTGGCGTACCAATGGAAATCTCTCTAGCTGCCACAGCGCTTTTTCAATTCGTATACTACAGCGGTAAGACCGAGATAGAACTAGAATCTACCAATCAGCAACTGACCATTCATACCACCGAGCTCAAACGCTCAAATGCAGATCTGGAGCAGTTTGCCTATGTCATATCGCATGACCTGAAAGCCCCAGTGAGAAACATATCAGGCTTCATGAACCTGCTAGCCAGTAAGCATGCCATCACACTGGATGCGGAGGCAGCGGAGTTCGTCGATTTCGCTATCAAGAGTGCTAAACGTATGGAGCGACTCATAGATGATGTACTCGCATACAGCAGGATAGGCAGGAACCTCTCTACTCCTACACCGGTGAATATAAACGATGTGATCAATACTATACGATATGAACTGAATGGAAAGAATGTCACTCCAAATGCCAGCATTACCATAGACAAAGAACTGCCTATAGTAAACAGTGTCCATTCATCGCTGATGTACCATGTATTTCAAAACCTGATCAGAAATGGCTTGAAATTCAACAAGAGCGGGCATCCTGAGATCAATATCTCCTGGAGCGAATCGGATGAATATTATACTTTCTCAGTCAGGGACAATGGTATCGGCATCTCAAAGAAATATGCGGTACAGGTATTCCAGATGTTCAAACGCCTCCATGCGGAAAATGAATACGACGGCACCGGTATAGGACTGGCCATATGCAAAAAGATAGTCGAGCACTACAACGGAGAGATATGGTTTGAAAGTGAAGAAGGACATGATACCACATTCTACTTTACGATCAGAAAATTCTAACGGAGTTATTGTTTTTTCATATGTAGGCCCTGCGGTACCAGACTGCGGGGCTTTATTTTTCAGGCATATTTGCTACCTTTATTAGATCAAGGCATCCGGGTTATAGTATTATGCGTAAAAAAGAATTACTGCTTTTTATTTTGCTGCTGGCGGCTCTTACGCCTTATATTCTGCTTTGCTTCTACGCACTACCATATGCTGATGACTTCTGCTACGCATGGTCCAGTGCCGAGCCCATCTCATTTGCCGCACGCTTTATGAAGCAATACATGGGCTGGAGTGGCAGGTACTCAGCGCATATCCTGCTATGCTCACATCCTCTGGCTGGCGGTCGAATGTTATATTACCATCTAGCTGATCTTATTTCACTTTTGTCGGTAGCATTCGCATTCATTGTATTCTTCTGGTCTGTCCGCGGTTCTATTCTCACTGGGCTAATCACTGCACTGACCGTGCTGCTTTTTTATCTGTGCTATATGCCACAGCTCTCGGACGGTGTATATTGGTATACAGGTGTGTGCAACTACGAACTAAGCAGCGTGTGTTTCCTCTTACATCTGAGCCTTCTGATACTCTGGCATCGTAGCAAAGGCTTAGCGAGAGCCATCAGTTTTCTCATAGCATCACTCCTGCTTATCGCTTCGATCGGGTTCAATGAAGTAGGTGCAGCGCTCATCCCTTCGTATTACTTTTTCGCAGTGGTCATCCTATATCTGGGTAAGAAAAAAAACATCGTGCCAAATTCAGTTTTCTCCGCCGCTACCATACTGTTTTGTATCTCCGTCATATCATTTGGATTTCTGGTCCTTGCCCCCGGCAATCATGTCCGCAGCCATCAGTTTCATACCCACTTTGAGTTTCTGCATTCTGTTTTGTTTGGAGGGCTCCAGACTGTCAGGTTCACAGCTATCTGGATCTGCACCATACCGGCATTGTTGTTTAGCCTGCTGATAATATCAAAAGCTGACAAACTCCCTGACACAACTGTTTCAAGATTTGACCACAGATTGATACTGGCGCTAATCGTCTTTACGGTTTTCATGAGTGCATTCCTGCCATACTTCACCACAGGTATATTAGGCCAGCATCGCACGATCAACTATTCCTTTTTCTATACCATCCTGCTATGGATGTGGTGGTTAATTTCAGTGAGCAAACAATATGCACTATATGAGAAACAGGCTTTTCAATTCATTCGTCAAAACTCTCCTGCCATTGTTGCCGTCTGTATCGTGTTGATGATATTTACCGCTAATGGAGGAAAAATAGTACGCGATCTGAGGGCAGATACATTCACTGCATATGACCGTGAATATTACCAACGTGAGGACGACATCATCCATCACCCGGAAATACCCATAGGCCCTCTGAAAAACACTCCGCAAAGCCTCATGATAGTGGATGCACAGACCGATACTACCTATTGGGTAAACAGGGCAATATGGCTATATACTAAAAGAATAGTAGCGAAATAAATCAGCTCACAATGTACCTCTGCGCGCCTGTTCGGCCTCGATGGATTCAAACAGCGCCTGAAAATTTCCTTTACCGAATGACTTGGCACCTTTGCGCTCGATGATCTCAAAGAATAGTGTAGGCCTGTCCTCGACCGGCTTGGTAAATATCTGCAACAGGTATCCTTCGTGATCACGATCTACCATGAT
>PLSN01000165.1 GCA_003165135.1 Bacteroidota bacterium | reverse complement strand
GGCAAAAGCCAGCGTTTGTTTAGCCGTGGCAGAATCAGCTATATTGAGCTCTGCATCATATTTGTGGTAGCCTTGTACGGACGCTGCGGCAGGAGATACCGACCACATGGAATCCATGAATACATTTTCTTTCCAATCCGAGAAAGCTTTGTCCGGGTTAGCGGCATCAGATGTTTGTTTATTGTGGCAAGCGCTGAACAAAAGCCCTGTGAGGACTGATAATAGGATAAGTTTTTTCATAAAAATGTTTGTGGGGTAAATGTATGAAAAATTGCGAATGGGAAGATATGACACGAATACATTTCCCGCAGATGTCGCTAATAACGCAGAAGGAATTTGATCAGTGTAAATCCCCACGACCTGCGGGATTAAAACCATATAGGTTCGATTGTTGTTTGATTATTGCATAATTTCGTTTAATCAAATATAGAATGGCAGAGCGGCTGGTAAAATTTATTTTTTTCGGGAACTACTTCGTAGGCTTTCTGGCTATAGCTCTTTCTATTGAGACGGCTGTACAGCTACACTTGCCTTTCAACTCTGTTGTTTATTACTTACTACTCTTCTCCTGTACAGTGATGTATTACACGTATGCTTATAGGGGTGTCTTACGGTCCGAGTCTTCATCCAATCTCCGTGCTGAGTGGTATCGGCAGCATTATACTTTGGTGGCTTACACACAGTGGTTTTTATTGATAGTCTGTGTGGTGTTAAGTGGTATAATGTTAACAAAGGATTATAAATATTTGTTTCATTTGTCCTTGCTATCCTGGCTGATCGTGGCAGTTATTTTGCTTGCGTCAGTATTATATTACGGACTATTACCCAAATCGTTCTTCAAAATCAATCTGCGCAATACTGGCTGGCTAAAAGCTTTTGTGATCGGTTTCGTATGGGCGGGATGCGTCAGTCTGATACCTTTGGTTGTACTCCAAGTAGAGAGCAAGGTTTATGCCATTGACCCGGTATTGCTGATTGGGCTTTTTGTCAAGAACTGGATGTTTTGTACGGTCAATGCAATGATGTTTGACTTTAAAGATTATGCGGATGACTCAAATAGGCAATTGCAGACATTTGTTGTCCGGTTTGGCCTGAACCGCACCATTTCTTTTATTATTATACCCCTGGTTCTGATCGGTCTGGCGTGCACGGTGGCATTTACTAAGTACAGACATTTGGGCGCATTGCCCATAAGCATCCTGCTTATTCCGTTTTTGCTTTTACTTATTGTATCATATTCGATGTACCGACAAAAAAGTATATTTTATTACCTGATCGTCATAGATGGATTGGTTTTAATAAAAGCCCTCTGCGGTATTTTGGCGATGCAGTTTGTGAGCTAATAATATTCATTAATGGCAGCTAACTATGATAAAATAGCTCGTGTATATGACCTTCTGAGCCGGATGGTCTTCGGCAGGCACATAGAGCAGGCGCAAGTCTGTATGCTCGATCATGTGCCCTCAGGCAGCAGTATATTGATAGTAGGAGGTGGGACAGGATGGATATTAGAGAAGCTCTCCGAGGAACATCCTCAAGGGCTTCAGATAGACTATGTCGAAGTGTCGGGGCAGATGATAGCACTCTCACAAAAAAGAAATTATGAGAAGAATAAGGTAAATTTTATCAATGTGCCCATCGAAGAATTTATTTCAAACAAGAGTTATGATGTAATTATCACTCCTTTTGTCCTTGATAATTTTTCCGCAGATAAGGTCGGGTCTATATTTGAGAAGCTTGATGGAAGACTCAAAGTAAATGGCAAATGGCTCTATGCTGATTTTGTGTATGATAAAGTGAAGAGCACTTTGTGGCAAAAGCTTCTGCTTAAAGTAATGTACTTTTTCTTTCGCATCACAAGCGGCATAGAAACGCAGGAACTGGTGAGTATGGATAAGTATTTTGCCGGCTCGTATGAGATACAATTTGAAGCAGCGCACTATTTCAAGTTTATCAGATCGGCAGTTTATAGAAAGCTGGGTTGATATCTATACGTCGTATTTTCTGAGGACTTTAAGCAGTGCCTCCATATCATGCGGCAGGGGAGATGTGAATTTCATTCTTTTGCCGGTTACAGGATGGTTCAGTTCTAATTCGTAGGCATGAAGTGTGAGCCGCGAGATGATTGGTTTTTCTTCGGGGTCGGACTGCTTGTATTTCTTTTTAATAGACGATAGATAGAACGCTTCATGTTGTCCATATATACTGTCGACCAATAACGGATGGCCTACTGCGGCGAAGTGCACCCTGATCTGATGCGTACGCCCCGTTTTGATCTCGACATTCAGCAGTGCACAAGAGCGAAACTGTTCCTCCAAAGAGAAAAGTGTCAATGCTTCTTTGCCTTTAGGATGTACCATCATTGTGCCTAGCTTATGGGGGCGCTCCATGATAGGGCTGTCTATTTCGCCCTCAGTGCCTTCGAGCCTGCCTGATACGATGACCTTATAGAATTTTCTTACCTCACGTGTCTCAAATTGTTTGGACAGGTTCTTGTGTGCCTCTTCATTTCTGGCAAAGCAAACTAATCCCGTCGTTTCGCGGTCAATGCGATGCACGACCCATAGCTTACCATATTTCTCCTGGAGTATAGATTGGAGGCAGGGCTTGGTAGTATTAAATCTCTCAGGTATCACCGTCAGGCCACTAGGCTTGTCAGCGATGAGTAGTTGATCGTCCTCGTATATTACAGATAGGGGTTGTTGCTTCATTGGCCGGCAAAGGTACTTAAGCAATTAATAATTAATAGCCCTTTTGTGATATTCTTGTTTGCGGTGAATACTACAATATGATCACAAATCCATTATCACTTTTAGGTTTTCTCTCAGTTTGAATGATGACGAGGCGTCTATCAGGCCTATTTTCTTCAGTAAACGTTGATTGTCGATGGCCCTTACCTGATCTATCATAATATCAGATTTTTTTTCAAGGCCATTTGTCTTATTTGGAATAAGATGCACTCTGAGTATATTTGATAAAGGAACTACCTGTGATGTGATAGGGCAAATAATTGTAGAAGGGTGTGTTGAGTTTATCAGATTTGTCTGGACAATGACCACGGGTCTTATTTTGCCTGTTTCAGTGCCTATTCTGGGGTTCAGATCAGCCATCCATATCTCATATTGTTTCACTTCTTCCGGGTTTTTGATTCGTATAGCGCTTCAAATTCATGAAGCACAAGCATGGATTCCTCAGATACGAGTTTAGATTCCTTTATAAGAGCATTTTTCAAAAGAGCTCTTTTGTTGTATTCATTGTAATAATCCAAAGCCTTATTAATATAGGTATTTCGGGGTATTTTTACTTTTTTGAGTATTTGTTCTGTCTCCTCAAAAGTAGTATTGTTCAATTTTAATGAAAGACTTTTTGACATATCTTTTAGTATATACTACAAAGATATACTTATTTACATAAAATCGTTAATGTATTTACTGAATTGATTCATTGTCTGGTCGCCTTGGCGAAAAATGAAACACCGCCATTTTCACTGACATTGATAATGAGTGTCCCATTGTTAAACTGACCGGAGCCTGATATTCCAGCGGCTGTACCCTGAGGGGTTTGTTCGGTCTGATCGATCGAAAAGGATTCTTTGCCAACCATGGTGCATATGATCGGATAGCCGCCGACTTGATCAAAATTATTCATGTCCATGAACAGGTTATATGAATTAGCAGTGAATGTGATCAGGTAGGTTTTGCTATTTCCGGACTGATCGGTAGATGTGCAATTCCATGTGCCAAAAAATTTCTCGGAGGATGGGGTTTGGCACATATAGCCCTCCAGGCCTAAGGTACACATCGTATCACAGTTATTGCCGGAGTAGGGATCGGGGCAATTGCAGGAACCATTATCGCAGGTGCCATGCAGGCAGTTGTCCCCACATGACTTATTGCAACTGGTAGTTGTGGTAATCAACACCAAACTCATTAATATTATAAAGATATTCTTTAGCAATTTTGATAGTCCTTTTATAAATCTACTAATTTAGGCCGATATTTTATTGATGAAAAAGGTTTTATTCAACATTTTATTGATCATTTTGTCCGCTTTAACATATGGGCAGAATTACACAAGTGTACTGAAAGGAACAGTAGTAGATAAAGATTCGCGCCAGCCTATATACGGTGCCAATGTGACTGTGGTTTGCACACCCCCTGTACCCGGTATGCAGACTGACGAAAAGGGTGTTTTCTATTTTAAAAGTGTGCCATCAGGACGTGTGAGCATCAAGGTGACCTATCTGGGTTATGAAGATGCCTATATAGGGCAAATACTCACGAGTACTGGCAAAGAGACTTTCGTAAATATCGAAATGCAGGAGAAGGTGACCAACATGAAAGAAGTCGTCGTCAATGCAGGCAAAGACAAAAGCAGGCCTGAAAATACTTTTGCTACGGTCAGTGCGAGGTCATTTACTGTGGAGGATACTAAACGATTTGCGGCTACGGAAGATGATCCGGCGCGTATGGTGCAGTCATTCGCCGGTGTGATCTCTGCAGGAGATGATAACAATAACATAGTTGTCCGCGGTAACTCTCCACGTGGGCTACTATGGCGTATGGAAGGCGTAGAGATACCGGATCCGAACCATTTTGCAGGCTCTGAGGGCTCGACAGGCGGTGGTGTGAGTATCCTCAGTGCGAACATGCTTTCCAATACGGATTTCTATACCGGAGCTTTTCCGGCTGAGTTTGGCAATGCGCTCTCGGGGGTCATGGACCTGAACCTGAGGCAGGGAAATACAGATAAACATGAATTCACTATTCAGGTTGGTGTTCTGGGATTGGAAGCGGCTCTCGAAGGACCTTTCAGTAAAAATTACAACGGCTCTTATCTTATCAATTACCGCTATTCCACGCTGGAAGTTTTTTCCCTTATAGGCATCAATGTAGCAGGCAATCAGGTACCGAAATACCAGGACCTCTCATTCAATTTTTATTTTCCGACCAGGCATATCGGTACATTCACGCTCTTTGGGATAGGCGGCATGAGCAGTCTGGGAAATACAGTGACAGGTGATAGCGCACAGTGGACCAATTTCGCTGACCGCACAGAGGACCAGCTCCAGCAGAAGATAGGAGTGGTGGGGCTGACTCATAGTTATTTATTCCATGACCATAAGACCCTGCTGAAAACGGTCGTAACACTGGATGGCACGGGCAACATAGACGGTCAGGACACCGTAAACAATCAATTCGTCCGCGCACCTCAGGAGCAGAACACCTTTAACTATGTCTATGTCACGGCGGGTTCGTATATCAACCGCAAGATAGACATTCAAAATACCGTGCGTGCGGGTGTGCAGTATCAGAATATCGGATACAACCTCTATCAGGATGCGGTGAGCGATACCGGCGGGCCATACGCCAATCAGATCAATGCCAAAGGGAATACCTATCTCGTGCAGGGCTATTATCAGTGGAAGCACAGGTTCAATGATAAATTAAGTCTCATATCGGGCATCCACCTGACCTATGGGGGTATCAATCAGAAAATATATGTCGAGCCAAGGCTAAGCGGCGAGTATAGGCTCACCCGAAAGATCAGCTTGACAGCAGGTACAGGCCTGCATAGCAAAATGGATCCTATCTCGACCTATACCGCTATACTTCCACCCGGTTCTACAGCAGACCCCGACCAGAACCGACATTTGGACTTCTCGCGGGCAGTCCATGCAGTAGTCGGGGTCAATTACTCGTTCTTTCGCGACTATCATGTGAAGGTCGAGGCATACTATCAGTATCTGTTCTCAGTCCCGGTCGGCACGGGGGCTAATAACTATTTCTCTGTGCTTAATCTCAATGACGGCTTTGTAAACTTCCCGCTGCAAAGTACTGGTGTAGGCTATAACTATGGTATAGAGCTGACAGTGGAGAAATTTTTCTCCAATAATTTTTACTTCATGTACACACTGTCGCTCTTCAACTCTATGTATCGCGCCACCGATGACGTATGGCGGCCATCGACCTATGACAATAAGTTCGTGACGAATATCCTCGGCGGGAAGGAATTTGTTGTAGGAAAAAAGAAGCTGAACCGCATAGGACTAAATGCAAAAGTGCTGTGGCGCGGAGGCACACGCGATACGCCGATAGACCTCGCTGCATCTGAGGCCTCGGGTCAGACAGTATATATCACCAGCCAGACCAATTCCATCAAAGACCCAAATTATTTCCGTGANNGCCTGCGACATCCAAAACCTGACCAACCGCCTGAATGTGGCTAATATCCAGTATGACCATGACAGCCGCAAAATAGACTATCAATACAATCTCGGGATCATACCCGTTTTGAGCTATAAGGTGCAGTTTGGACTTTGAAGGTCCATAGAAGCCTAGCCACAAACCCCTTCGTGTACTGACAGTATGAGTAAGCCGAAAGCTTACCTCATTTTAGGTCGTTTTGAAAACTTAGATCATTGGGGGATATGACCGATACGTCACAAAGTACTATTGGGCAAATATGAGGCGTTGTTTTAGAATTTAAAATCCTTAAATTTATTGGATGAACAACTTTGATGTAGATACAAATGGAATTTATGTAAATAATGAGAAGGTAAATGTCTTTTACCACGATAAGTTTAATGATATATGCTTTAGTGTTGAGGATACAAATTTTTGGTTTAATAACCGTAATGATATACTCGGGAATGTAATCAATAATTTTTCAA
>PLSN01000503.1 GCA_003165135.1 Bacteroidota bacterium | reverse complement strand
TTAAGGTGGTAAAAAAGAAATTTTCGTAATACATAAGTGAAAAAAGTAATAGTGCGATTATTCAGAAGAATGAATCAGCCTAAATTCTCAAATTCACGAATTTCTCTCTATACTTGTCAGATATATGAAGCCCACTGACAAACAAAAAAAAACCGCTCCGCCTCCGCCTAAGGCAAGGCCAAAGGCAGGTGAAAAAATACCCGGTACTGTGCCTGTGAGGTTCAGCGCCATCATATTTAATGTAGTAGGTGCTGTGGTCAGTTTTTTATTTCTCTCGGCATTCTTTCAGCACCATGAGCCTGACCCCGCCAATCCCACAGAGACACATATGAACTCAGGCTATGACTGGCTGGTCAATACCATGCTAAAGGGCAATCTCGAAACGATAGAGAAAAACCCCGACAAAAGCCTGCTGGAAAAATATGAACTCAAATGGGGACCGGGTGAGATACTATTCGTAAACCAGATCAAAACCACCGTACCTGATACAGCTACTATCATGCTGCCTCCGGCCAAAGTATTTAAAGAAGTGGGTTTTGTCATGACACAGACAGGTCCTGTGGTGCAGAAAGCTGGTGAACCCAACCGCAAGACCTTCAGCATGTCTGAACTACCCTGGATCACGTACTTCGTGTATCCGAGGAGGGTGGTCTATGCAGACTCAGTGGGCACAGACCTGCACGGTGCCAGCTACATAGTCTCTATCGGCGGCTGGGGGCTCGACAGGCTGAAGTATCCGGTAGATAATCCGCAGTCGTTTATGGTCTTACCCGTCAATAAATAAATACAATGTTCGTACTCATATTCCTTTTAGGATTCACATTTTTAGCGCTGCTATCGCGTGACTTCAAACTCACGGAGAAACTGGCACTGGCCATGCCTATCGGGCTTGGGCTGACGAGTTTTGTGATGTTCTTTCTGGACCGCAGTATACACTCTATCACATCGGGTAGTGTGATGACATCGGTCGCTGTGCTTATGATCGCTTTCAGCTTTGGCAGATTGTATCTGGACTTCAAAGCCAATGACCTGCCGTGGAAACGCTCACGTCCTAAAGTAGACCTGAGTTGGCTGACACTGGTATGGATCGTATTCGCAGGCATGACCGCAAATCTGGCCTGGGGCATCACACAGAAATGTCTCTACTGGCCGCCGGCTGAGTTTGATACGATACTGGGCTACGACCTACTCTCAAAGGCCATCGCACACGAGCATATCATATTCAACTCTGTACTGCTCAGCAAAGATATGGTCAATGGCTGCGGGCCGCGCCTGCTCTATCCGCCGCTTCTGGCTCTCTGTAATTCGCTATGCTACATGACAGGTCATGAAGAGCCAAAACTGATCAATGCCTTCTTTTTCATTTCATGGATATTTATTATTTATTTATTGCTGCGCAGGTTTGTTAGCTCATCAGGCGCTATCATCTTTACCTTTCTGACCGTGGTGGTACCGGAGATGTTTGCCCATGCATCTTTCTCACTGACCAATCTGCCCTGCGCCATATATACGACCATCGCAGTTATGGCATTTGTGATATGGTATGAGCAGAAGAAAGAAGGCTTTTTCTATCTCTCATTTGTCGCGATGATATTCGGGATATGGACGAGGTCGGAGTCGGTGTTATTTGCCGGAGGTATACTGCTTGTGCTCCTCTACGTGGCTATCCGCGAGAAGCGCTATAAATACTTGCTGATCTATGCTACCAGTGTCATTCCTTTTCTCTTATGGAACATAATGCTGAAAGCATACGTGCCCCGGGACCCGACGGGCATCTTTGTCACCAAGCCATTTTATGATCCGTCGAAACTCAAGCAGGTACTCAATGCTGCCTGGGAGCTGATGAGCAGCAGCAATATCTATGGCCTTACATTTTATATCATCATCGCCGGATTTTTCCTGATACTGATCGCTAACATTGCTATTCATTTTGCGAACAAGCAAAACAAATATGTACTTGGTGCATTTGTGATCTGGTTACTCATATATGCTGCTGCCGGGGCCAATATATTCAGCATTTCACTCTTTGCCCTGCTGATGATCGGGGCCGCATATATCAATGGTGAAAAATGGGAGCTCATGCTGATATTTTTCCTCGCACTGGGTACATATACATTGACGTTCTATCAGATGAAAAATGATGATGGCACATTATTCAATCCGGGTGGATGGATACAGTCAGGCTATAAGCGCGGACTCTTCTGCTATGCGCCACTGGGCTTATTCATAGTGGTCACGAGCCGATGGGTATCATGGGGATTCGGGAAATTGGATGAGCAGCTCAGGCTATTCAGGAAAAGTTAACAGCCACCTCACCCTGCCCTGTCCAAAGGAGAGGGAAAACAGCCGCTTGGGATCTAATTTATTCTTTGAAAGAGAGAAGCTATGACAAAAGCAGCACCTGCTGCCAGTGCACCGATGACCATAGTATAGATGGCACCTTGCCATGGTTTCTGCCCGGTCACTTTGCTTTTGACATATCCGAAAACAAGTAATGCCAGCAATGTGACGACAGCCGAAACGATCAAACCCGTATGGACATCGCTGCAAAAGACGTAAGGCATCAGCGGTATCAGTCCGCCGACGATGTATGATGCACCAATGGTGAGAGCGCTATTGCGTGCGCGATTGGCATTGGGTTCTTCGAGTCCTAGTTCATAGCGCATCATAAAGTCGACGTATTGTTTTTTATTTTTTGAGAGTTCATCGACTATCTTGTCCTGGACCTCTTCGTTGATACCATAGCCAGCGAAAATCTTTTTGACCTCTTTACGCTCTTCCGCAGGGTAGTGATCGACTTCATAGTATTCGCGGGCCTCCTCAGAGCGGTAGTGCTCTATATCAGTCCTGCCTGAGAGATAACCACCAAGGCCCATAGCTATGCTGCCCGCCGCTATCTCTGCTATACCTGCGGTGATGACGATATGAGCTGAGTCTACAGCACCGCTCAGTCCCGCTGCCAGCGCAAAGGGAACAGTGAGGCCATCTGCCATACCTATGACGATATCGCGTACGAGGTCCGAACTTTGAAAGTGGTCTTCCTGATGCATGATATAGTGTTAAGGCGCTAAGGTAAATAAAATGAGCAGTAGAAATAAAACACAATTGTCAGATGGCTGAAAAGCATTCACCTGACAGGGGTTCGAACTTAATTTGGAATATAATGCTACTAATCGTTTCAATCCCCAGATAAAGATAAGTGTAAATGATGGTGGTCGTCAGAAATAGCAAACCCGCGAAAGTCTAATCTTTACGCGGGTTTGGTAAAATGTGGTAATGGATTTGCAGAGAACACCGTCCGCAGTTCGAACCAAATATACAAGGATTCTGAGAGAATTTGGGCTTTACGGGCAGTATTACATTGCTGTTCTCCTTTCTGGATGTGATTAGTTTACTGATGATGTGGGCTTTCATCAGGCGCTCACCTAGTGGCTACTAATCTACTAAACAGAAAATTGCTGACAAGCGGAAATAGTAGATTCAATGTCCCTTTGGGACAGTGAATCGCATAAGAACCAAGTCTCAAATGCTGATGGTGGTATATAGATCCCATTGTCCAGCATATGATGAAAGAACTTTTTGAAAGTGTCATTATTGCCTGCACTAGCTGACTGAAAATCTGTGACAGCATTTTCACAAAAGTGAATACTGATCATCGAACCAAGCTGATTGACAGTGTGAGGCGTGCCCTTTGAGCTA
>PLSN01000335.1 GCA_003165135.1 Bacteroidota bacterium | reverse complement strand
GTGATGGAGACATAGATCAGTCTTGGATTGATATCTCTCATTGACTCATGGTCCAGCCCGAATTTCTTCATCACACCGGGGCGATACTGCTCGATGAGGACATCCGCATTTTTTATAAGGTCTATGATGATAGACTTACCTTCTTTAGAAAGAAAATTGATGGCCAAACTGCGTTTGTTTCTATTCAGTGCATAGTAGAAAGCAGAAGTGCCTTCTATCAATGGTTCGAAATTACGTATATAATCAGGCGAGTCGGGATCTTCTATTTTGATAACGTCAGCACCCATATCAGCCAGCATCATAGTCGCTAACGGGCCGGGTAGAAGCCTTGTGAAGTCAACAACCTTTACCCCTTCGAGTGGACCTGCCCTTTTATTACGGATAGATGGAACCCCTTTAGGGGATTTCTCATTTAGGATCTGCGGGTCGAATCTCCTGAAGCACTTAGCGAATTTCATCATCTCAGATATGTTGCTCACCTTAATCTTGCCCATCATAAGCGCCATCTGAGGATTGGCCTTGCCTGTTTCCAGCTCCACATATGTTTTGGCAGATGTTTTCACCACACAGTCAGGATTATTTTTCAGCCCTTCTTCCAACACGCATTTCCCATCATTGATGATGAGCGAGACTTCGAAGTTCTCATCGCCTGTGATAATAAAATGAAAGGTGGAACGAATGTTTTGCGCTTTTTCGGGGCGGAAACGAACAGGGGCAGAGGCTAAAATTTGACGGGCAGTGATGGTCATTATGATGATGTGATTATCTGCTAATGCTAGGTTTTGATCTTGTTTTTTCTCACGGTAGTGTATATGAATACCAATAGAATGGCAAGGCTGGCCAAGCCTATTATCCAGGCAGAAAGTTCTTTAAGATCCGAGATCATGCCACCCATATCAGGTATTTTTTAGTAAGCCCATTTCAAATATAATGCACCCCAGGTAAATCCACCGCCAAAAGCAGCTAATATCAGGTTGTCCCCTTTTTTTAGCTGGTCTTCCCATTCCCACAGGCATAGCGGGATCGTTCCATTGGTTGTGTTTCCATACTTCTGTATGTTGATCATCACACGCTCTATGGGTAGTCCGATTCGCTCTCTTGTAGCCTCTATGATACGGAGATTGGCCTGATGAGGCACGAGCCAATTTACATCATCTGAGTTTAAGTTATTACGTTCCATGATCTCAGCAGATACTTCGGCCATATTTTTTACAGCAAATTTAAAGACAGTCTTCCCTTCTTGGTATATGTAGTGTTCACGTTTCAATACTGTCTGTTCAGTAGCAGGATATGCCGATCCGCCAGCCTTTTGATTGAGATGATGCCTGCCTGAACCGTCTATATGAAGCAGTGCATCCTGAATGCCAAGTCCCTCTTCGTTGGGTTCTAATAATACACAACCACAACCATCACCAAAGATGACGCAAGTATTCCTGTCTTTGTAATCAACAATTGAGGACATTTTATCAGCACCCACTACCAGTATTTTTTTTGCCAGACCTGACTGTATATATGAGGATGCATTTTGTAGTGAGAATAGGAAACCCGAGCAGGCAGCTGATACATCATAACCCCAGCATTTTGTAGCGCCTATCTTGTCGGCTATGACACATGCTGTAGAAGGAAAAATCATATCAGGTGTGACAGTTGCCACGATAATCATATCGAGTTCATCAGCTACTATTCCACGTTTTTTCAGGAGCCTATTGATAGCTTCGACTGCCATGTCGGAGGTAGCGCTACCTTCGCCTTTCATCACTCTGCGCTCTTTGATCCCTGTACGACTTGTGATCCACTCATCACTGGTATCAACCATTTTTTCGAGCTCGGCATTCGTCAAGACATAATCGGGCACATATCCTTGCACAGCAGTAATGGCAGCGGTAACTTTCATAATGTCAATTATACGACATAAAATTTATATTATTTGCCATTTTAAACACGGCTATAAGTGGATAAATTGGTAATTTGGCTTCAGTTAAGATAGCCGAACTATTTTGTCAGAGACTATTCAGTAATCACAAATTTCCACTTCATTGTCAGTCAGAAGGGCCTTTATCATCTTATTATGTATCAGTATTTCCATTCTGGCTGTGCTGGAGGGTATATCACGTGTCATATTATCAAATGTATATAACCGGAAATTTGACAGTTCATTGATCGAAGAGAACAAGTATGGGACCTCCTCCGGACTAAAGTCTAATGCCACTGGTTTGGTCTGGGGCAAACCTTTTCATACAGATGAAATGGGTGGAAGAATGACAATTAAAAAAGGAAAGGGCAAGCTTAAAATGCTTGTAATAGGAGACTCAGTCACCGAGGGTGTTGGAGTAGATGATACAGCGACCTTTATCGATCTGGCTACCAAAGGATGGGATGACTGGGACATAAGAAACATTTCACTGATAGGATGGTCGAGCTCTGACTATCGCAATGTAGTGGATCACCTGATCGTGAAGGACAGCGGAATAAAGATTCTATGCCTGTTTTATTGTCTCAATGATATTTATGGCAAGAGCACTTCTACTGAACTGCCACCGATAGCAAACAAAGGATTTATTAGTAGCATCAATGCATTGCTTCAAGACAGATGTGCTATTTATAAACTTATAAAATTGTTCGTCTATCAGGATAGCCAAAGTTATTATCAATATGATCAGGCTTTTTATAATGATAGCCTTAGAGTAAATGCTGTCATGGATGATTTAGTTCATATCAAAGATGTTTGCGACAGCAGTAAGGTGGTTTTTACTATGTATATATTGCCCTATCGCTCGCAGCTAATTGATCGTAATAATGACCTGCCTCAAAGAGTTCTTGCTGCTAAGTTAAGGGAAAATCATATTATGTATGTGGACTTATTAAAGGAGGTTCCCAATAAAAAGGACTATAAAGATTGGTATCTATTCGGGGATGAAATACATTTGTCAGCTATGGGACATCGGGCGGTAGCTGAAGCTATATTTCACAAGTGAAGCTTTCGATAACAATCATTATTATTGTACAAGAAAATAGAAAGAATGGGACAGAAAGTAAGAAATGACTGGACTTTTGAAGAGGTCAAAGAGATATACCACTCACCGGTGCTGGAGCTGATAGTACGTGCAGCAAATATCCACAAAGAATACCAGGCCACAGCTGAGGTGCAGGTCTGTACGCTCCTATCGGTCAAGACCGGTGGATGCTCTGAGGATTGCGCTTACTGCCCTCAGGCTGCCAGGTACAATACAGGAGTAGAAGCTCAGAAACTGATGGGCTATGAAGAAGTGATAGACAAGGCGCTGATCGCAAAGAATGCAGGTTCTACACGTTTCTGTATGGGAGCTGCCTGGCGCAATGTGCGTGAGGGACGTGACTTCGACAGGGTGATAGACATGGTCAAAGGTGTCAATGCTCTCGGTCTTGAAGTTTGCTGTACGCTGGGTATGCTGACCGAAGATCAGGCACTGAGGCTGAAAGAAGCCGGCCTCTATGCCTATAACCACAATCTTGATACATCTGATGAACATTATGGCGATATCATTACTACCCGTACATATGGAGACCGACTGGAGACACTAGACAATGTGGAAAAGGCAGGTATAAGTGTCTGCTGTGGTGGTATTATTGGCATGGGTGAGAGCGACGACGACAGGATCAAGTTGCTGTTTACCCTTGCTACAAGGCCTCAGCATCCTGAGTCTGTGCCGGTCAACGCACTGGTAGCAGTAGAAGGCACCCCAATGGCTGGCAAACAGAAAGTAAAAATATGGGAGATGGTGCGTATGATAGCTACAGCTCGCATCCTGATGCCTAAAGCAATGGTGCGCCTCTCAGCAGGACGTCATGATATGAGCATTGAGCAGCAGTCATTGTGTTTCCTCGCAGGAGCTAATTCAATATTCACCGGAGAGAAGCTACTGACCACACCAAATCCTGATTTCAGTGCTGATAAGGAAATGTTTGAAGTGTTGGGATTAAAGCCCAGAGAGAGTTTCAAAACTGAAACTGCCATGCAACANNTGCCTTATCTTATCATAAGCAGAGCTGCTGAATTCCTCACATTTTCCAAAGACGTCTTTGGTGCGACAGAACAGCTTATTGTTCCCAAGCCTGATGGCTCTGTGATGCATGCTGAACTGCGTATAGGTAGCACTGTTATTATGTTTGCCGATGCCAATGAAGATCACAAAGCCACTTCCTGCGGCCTTTGTCTGCTCGTAGAAAGTGTGGATGATGTCTACAAAAAAGCAATATCACATGGCGCTACCTCATTGCTGGAACCTGAAGACAAGGAATATGGCCGGTCAGCAGGATTTCAGGATAGTTTTGGCAATACATGGTGGCTGATGGAAATGTCCAAATAAGATCTTCAGTTTAAGAAGACCGGGTATCCGTGTCACTATGACAATCTCACACAAATGAATTCAATCCGAAAATATATCCTTCAGAAATTAGCCGACAGAAAGAGTGAAGGTAACTTTCGTTCTCTGCGAGTGATCGAAGGTAAAGTTGATCTTACTTCCAATGACTATCTCGGTATAGCTCGTGACAAGGCTTTTCATGCAATGGTTGATATCGAGGTGAATGAACTTCAAAACCTATCCGGCAGTACGGGTTCCCGCTTGTTATCTGGCAATAGTGCCTATGCAGAAGCTCTCGAAAAACAAATCGCATCTTTTCATAAAGCAGAATCCGCACTGATATTCAACTCAGGCTTTGATGCTAATTACGGGCTTCTATCAACCTTACCATACAAAGGTGACACAATAATATATGATGAACTGGTCCATGCTTCTATCCATGATGGGATCAAGGCCAGTCGCGCTGCTAGTGTTTCTTTCCGTCATAACGATCTCTCAGACCTTCATGCCAAACTCAGTACTGCTAAGGGTTTAAAGTATGTGGTGACTGAGACGGTCTTCTCAATGGATGGTGACATGCCTCCGCTGCGTGAGATCGCTTCACTATGTAGAGAGTTTGAAGCAGGCCTGATAGTGGATGAAGCGCATGCCACTGGAGTGATAGGCGACCATGGTGCAGGTCTTGTCAATCATATGAACCTCGAGGCAGACTGTCTGGCACGAGTTCATACATTCAGCAAGGCGCTCGGCGCGCATGGTGCTGTGGTATTGGGTTCTGAGGAGCTGCGCGATTTTCTCATCAACTACTGTCGTCCTTTCATCTTTTCTACTGCACTCCCTTTTCATACATTGGCTACTGTCAAATGTGTGTACGAATATTTCCCGGGCTTGGATGATAGAAGAAAGCACCTTAGTCACCTTGTCACCGTTTTGAGAAAATCATTGCCCGCAGACTCTAACCTACAGTTGCTGCCAAGTGATACTCCTATACAATCTCTCATTATCAAAGGAAATGCAGAAGCCAAACGCGTAGCTGCTTTGCTGCAGGATGCTGGATTTGATGTACGTGCCATTTTATCTCCGACCGTAGCCAAAGGCACAGAAAGGATACGCATAGGCCTGCATAGTTTCAATACTGAAGAAGAAATAATTCACTTAGCAGATGCAATCCTTATCTTTGCACAAGGGAAATTGCAAAATGCATAGCAATGAAACGACTGCCTAAAGATATTTTTGTGACCGGCATTGACACCAATGTCGGCAAGACCATCATCTCGGCCATTCTGGTGCAGGCATTGCAGGCTGACTACTGGAAGCCAATACAGTCAGGCATCATCGGAAGTGCAGATGTAGATATAGTGAAAATGCTGGTCTCTAACCCAAAATCAAAAGTCCATCCCGAGGCATATAATCTCAAATCTCCCACCGTTCCTATTCATTCAGCAAAGCTGGAGGGTATTGAGATCGATCATTCGAATATCAAATTGCCTGCTACTTCCAATCGGCTCATAGTAGAGGGTGCCGGTGGCCTCATGGTTCATCTCCGCAGGGACTTTATGATCATTGACCTGATCAAACACCTGAATATCCCTGTTGTACTCGTGTCAAAGAACTATCTCGGCTCTATCAATCATACTCTGCTGAGTATCGAGGCCCTGCATAGCAGAGGCATTGAAGTTCTGGGTATCATTTATAATGGCGAACGCAGCGCTCACATGCGAGACCTGATCCATGAGACCACCGGCATCCATGAGATAGGAAGTGTCAAAACCGCACCACACCTCAATCGAGAGTTTATCGACACTCAGTCGCTTGAGCTGTATTATTCCATCAAGAAGCATTATACCATCGTATGAACCTGCGAGAGAAGGATTCTGCATACATATGGCATCCATACACGCAGGAAAAAACAGCCGATAGCAATATCATCATGGTTCGAGGCGAAGGTGTATACCTTTATGATGAAGCAGGCAACCGATATATAGACTCCTGTGCCAGCTGGTGGACCAATATTCATGGACACGCGCATCCACATATAGCTCAGAAGATCGCTGAACAGGCAAAGCAGCTTGAGCAGGTCATCTTTGCTGGCTTCAGTCACCCTACTGCGATAGAGCTGGCAGAGAAGCTGCTCGGGATATTGCCTGAAGGATTTGCTAAAGTATTTTACTCAGACAATGGCTCCACCGCCGTCGAGGTCGCTATCAAAATGTCCCTGCAATACTGGCGAAACAGAGGCGAAGAGCGCACGAAGGTTATATGCTTTCGAGATGCCTACCATGGTGATACTTTCGGCGCTATGTCTGTCAGTGCGCGTGGTATATTTACAGAGCCATATCAGAGACTGCTTTTTGATGTGGTCTTCATCGATACCCCCGATCTCGAAAATGAGCAACATATCGTTGGACAGTTTCGAGCAGCAGTTGAGCAAAACAAGTCGGAGATAGCAGCCTTCATCTTTGAGCCATTGGTTCTGGGATCGGGTGGCATGAAAATATATCGTCCGGAACTATTGGATCAACTACTTGACATTTGCTCGAAACATGATATCATCTCGATAGCCGATGAGGTCATGACGGGCTTTGGCAGGACTGGCAGGATGTTTGCTATCGATCATCTCGGGCAAACGCCTGATATCATTTGTCTTTCGAAAGGTATCACAGGTGGCTTTATACCATTTGCTGCAACCATTACTAAGCAGTTTATCTATGATGCATTCTATGATGATGAGAAAAGCAAAATGCTTTTTCACGGACATAGCTATACCGGCAATCCACTCGGCTGTGCAGCAGGCCTGGCCTCATTAGAGGTTTTTGAACAGGAAAAAACACTGGACAAGATCGCTGACATAGCGTCCTCTCATCAGGTTTTTGCTCATAAAATAAAGAACAATAAAGCCATCAAGCAGGTCCGTCAGTGCGGCACTATACTGGTCATGGAGTTCCGTACGGATGGTGCAGACGGCTATCTCAGTAATATCCGCGACAGGATGTATAGCTTCTTTATGGACAGGCATATCATGCTCCGTCCTCTGGGCAATGTATTATATATTTTGCCCCCGTATTGTATTTCAAAGAGCGACCTGAGCGAGATATATCAGGCTATTGAGGATTTCACCGCCGACTTGCTTTGATTGACCGATCCTGCGCTTTTCATATTCACATTTCGCCTATTTTTAACTAATTATTCATAATTAACGTCTTCTTATTCTGATTATTAATCGTCGTGGTTATATTCGTAAGGGAAAACATCACTACAATTTCCATTCATAGCTTGGGTATACGGCATCTGATAGCGGTTTTATTGTTCTTCACTATGGGCACAGCTCTGGCTCAGGTCAATCCTATCGTAAAGATCAGCGGGAGGGTCATTGATATATATGACCGCAACCCCGTGAGCGGTGTCAGCATCATCATCCCGAAATCAGGCACATCTATTCCGACAGATGCAGATGGGCGATTCACTATCAATTGCAATAAGCGCGATACGCTTTT
>PLSN01000421.1 GCA_003165135.1 Bacteroidota bacterium | reverse complement strand
ATGAAAATGGCGAATGAACTGATGTCAAAGAATAATTTTGACATCATCCTCATGGACCTTAACCTGCCTGACAGTGTGGGCCTGGATACAATCAAGAAGCTCTTAGAAAAATACCCCAACAATCTGGTCATAGTACTCACCGGACTGGTACATGAGAAAGTAGGCCTGGAGACAGTGCGCTTTGGTGCGCAGGACTTTCTGGTCAAAGGCAAATTTGACGGCAAGGTCCTCATATCGTCGATCATGTTCGCCTTTGAGCGATTCAATCTCAATAAACAACTTTCCAGCGTATCATCAGAACTCAATAAAGGAGAGGAAAGATTTTCGAATATTGAGAAACTTCTAAATGCCGGTTATGTAGAGGCAGATATTTCTAAAAGGGTCCTTTATCTTTCCAACCACCTTCTGAAGCTCCTTAATATGCCTCAGGAAAAACAATATATCACTATAGATGAGAATCTCCAATATATAGAAGACCCCGAGCAGGTAAGGAAAGATGTAAGAGCTATATGGGAAAAAGGCGGTATCCAGCAAGTGACCTTCAGGCATAAATTATATCCATCAGGCCCTCTATATTTCAGATGGTATATGGTCGATGAAAATAAGATCATAGGGACTGTTTTTCCCGCATAAGTAATTTCCACTTTACTAATTCACTGATATCTCTTATATAGATTCACAGACTTTCTAGCTATTTTAGCACGCATGCTATACGAAAATCCACAGATCAAAAAGATAGCCGTCCTCACATCGGGCGGTGATGCACCAGGTATGAATGCCGCTATCAGAGCGGTGGTAAGGGCCACTATATACTACGGCAAAGAATCAGTAGCCGTCTATCGCGGCTATGACGGCCTGATAGCCGGCGACTATGAGCCAATGACAGCCCGCTCGGTAAGTAATATCATACAACGCGGTGGCACTATACTCAAAACTGCCCGTAGTAAAGAGTTTATGACGGAAGCCGGCCGCGCTCAGGCAGCAGCCAATCTGAGATCGCATGACATAGATGCACTCGTGGTTATCGGTGGCGATGGCACATTCAGAGGTGCCACACGACTCTACGAAGAGCATGGCATCAATGTAGTAGGCATCCCGGGCACCATAGACAATGACCTCGCAGGCACTGACTTCACCATAGGCTATGACACAGCATGCAATACCGTCATCACTGCCATAGATGCCATACGCGACACTGCTTCATCGCATAACAGGCTTTTCTTTATTGAGGTCATGGGCCGCGATTCAGGCTTCATAGCACTCAGGGCAGCAATAGCGGCGGGTGTAGAAGCCGTNNCCAGTCTCGTGGTCGTAGCCGAAGGTGGCAAAAGCGGCAATGCGATGGAGATAGCTCAGAAAGTCGAACAGCAGTTCTCGCACTATGATACTAAGGTCACTGTACTGGGCCATGTGCAGCGTGGAGGCAGTCCATCATGTGCAGATCGCGAGATAGCCAGTAAACTAGGCGTAGCAGCCGTAGAGGCCATCCTGATGGGTAAAACAGGTGTGATGGTAGGTATTATCAATAATAACCTCTCCATAACTTCATTTGAAGAGGCAGTCTTAACCAAAAAAGTCATCAATCTGGAGACATTCCGGATAAATGAGATACTAGCTGTTTAGAGAATAACGAATAGTGATATAGAGAATAGTGTAAATGCAAACCTATTTTATGATACTAATTAGCTTTATTGTTCCGATATCTTCTTGCCCTCTCATCACTTCATATATATGATTTAGATGGAAACTTTTCATCGCATCTTCAACCAGAAAACTCAACTTCGCTAAGAAAGGATTGTTATACTTAGCTTCTAGAGGTGCTTCTAATTTGTATGTAAAACTCAACTGCCTCATTCCATCCTTTAAAAATAGCCAATTCACAACATCATCTTTAGGCTGGCTTTCTTCTTTCAAGAGTCGGCCTCTTTTTATATTAAGCTCTCCAATAAAGTGATATCTTTTAGGTTCTGGCAACATAGTATATCTAACTATTCTCTATTCGTTATTCTCTATTGACTATATCATATGCTTTTCAGCATGATACGATGACCTCACCATAGGCCCCGATTCCACATAACGGAAGCCTTTACTCAATGCGACTTCTTTATACTTAGCGAATTCATCGGGAGAAACATATTTAGCTACAGGCAGGTGCTGACGGGTAGGCTGCAGATATTGTCCCATAGTAAGAATATCGACCTTGCTCGCACGGAGATCATCCATGGCTTCGTAGAGTTCTTCTTCAGTCTCACCCAGACCAAGCATAATGCCTGATTTGGTGCGCTCAATGCCGCCGCTCTTGAGATGAAACAGCACCTCGAGGCTACGCTCATAGCGAGCTTGTATCCTCACCTCGCGGGTCAGACGTTTGACTGTTTCTATATTATGCGAGACTACTTCAGGTTTGACATCTATGACTTGTTGCAGGTTTTCCCATCGGCCCGCGAAATCCGGTATCAGTGTCTCCAGCGTCACTCCAGGTGCATGGCGACGTATAGCTCGGATAGTCGCTGCCCATATCTTAGATCCGCCATCTATCAGGTCGTCACGGTCTACAGAGGTGATAACCACGTGTTTCAGTCCCATCATCTTGATAGATTCAGCTACACGTAATGGTTCGGTGATGTCTACATTCTCAGGTTTGCCAGTAGCCACACTGCAGAACATACAGGAACGAGTACATACATTGCCCAATATCATCAAGGTTGCTGTACCTGCACCCCAGCACTCGGTCTGATTGGGGCACTGCCCGCTTTCGCAGATGGTATGCAGACGGTTGTCCTGTATGTTTTTCTTGACCTCGGAGTATTCGACGCCCGATGGCAGCTTGATCTTGAGCCAGTCTGGTTTAGGTATACGCTTGTTTTCGAGGGGTTGTATAGTTGTGGTATCTGACATTTATCGTTCTTTCACAACAAAACTAATAGAATATTGGTTTCGCTGTTATACATTTGAGGCATGAAATGGTTAATAACAGTTATAAGCTTCTGCGCACTGCTATCAGGCTGCGTAGATGCACCTCCGCCCAAGGTACAGGTACTGGGCCAGAAGCTCGTGGAGAAACGGACCGTAAACGGCCAGGTGGAGTATGACACAGTGACT
>PLSN01000214.1 GCA_003165135.1 Bacteroidota bacterium | reverse complement strand
CGAGCATTTCAATCATAAATCATACATCATATATCAACAATTGCTTACTATTTATTTCTTGCCTTAAAAGACCATGTCACGTTAAATTTTGCGATGACATCACCGCTCTCTGACCTGCCCGTAGAGGTACATTTGATTGTTCTGCCTTCGCCGGAGGNNGCATCATACCTGCCATCCCGGTGCTCATCTCGGCTGCCATGGCCAGAACGGCAAAGTAAGTGGAACTGAATGGGTTTTGGTTGAGCCATTTGTACGGTACAGAGATGGAGCATTTGTCGGCTGTGAATTCATGCACCTTCAGCCCTGCTATAAAACCCATCGGTAGGCTCTTCAGCATAAAGAGCTTGAAAAGCAGTTTGTTCTTCACCATGCCCCTGAATTTCTCGGCTTCAATGGTGTTGTTGCTTCTGAATGCGTCTAAAGAAATGGCTGACATAGTGTATGATTTTGTTTTTAGAATGATACCGGCTCGTATTCTTTCAGCCTTTCTCTGATGTATTGTGGCACGGGTACTGATGCCTGGGTCTTGTAGTCATACATCACGAGGACAGATGAACCTTTTGACATCAGTACCTTTTTGTCCTCATATTCATTTAGGATTAGGTACTGTAATTCGAGGCTCTTATTGCCCAGTTTGCTAGTACGAACATATATGTATGTGGGGTCTAGATAGAGTATGGGCCTGATATAGTCCACCTGATTATTAGCGAGGATGACGCCGTCTATCTTCCAGTCCCATTTGCAAGCCTCGTAAAAATAATATCCTCTTGCTTCCTCAAAATAAGTGAGGTATACAGCATTGTTTACATGGGCCACCTCGTCGAGGTCGCTCCAGCGCTTCTGAATTTTCATTCTGAAGCGAAAAGGTTTTAAGTGATCTTCTAAATTTTCCATAGTACGAAAATAGGATACTAAATCGTAATTGATATATGTTGTAGCAATAATTTATCCCAAACAAAGGTAGATGCAATCGACCTCTGGTAGGCATTTTGGGTAAAGTTTTCAGCAAAGTTCAATGATAGCCTAAATCGATTTCAGGCAAAGTCAATAAATCGTGTCGAACGAAGGTAGAATCAGAAATCAGAAAAATGTTTCTTGCCGAGTACAAAGTGCTGAAAGACCACCGATTTTTCATAAAGCAGGCCGGGTTTTTTATTGAGGAGTGCTTTACGTTTGGTCATCAGCCCACCCCAGTGCAGGAGGAAATCACTGTGTGCCTTGAATATGGCTTGGACGTCTTTTGTATTCTTATTCTTCATGAGGCTGTATATAGCTGCGACCCAGTCGAGCACAAACCTGAAAGGCATTTTCCATAGCAGCTGCGACAGTGGTAGGTTCTTATAGAGCATCATCAGATTATTGCGAAAGTTCAGGAAGGTCTTTCTGGGATTACCCTGCGGCAGACTGCCTCCGCCAACGTGAAAGACAGTAGAGTGCGGCTGAAATACGATCCTGTAGCCGAGATTTTTCATTCGCCAGCAGAGGTCTATCTCCTCCTGATGCATGATGAAATCTTCATCGAGGCCACCTACCTGCCAATAGGCAGAAGAGCGTACAAACATAGCTGCTCCACTCGCCCAGAATATCTCTGTCAGATCATCGTACTGGCCTTTATCTACTTCCATCGTGTCAAATATCCTGCCACGGCAGAAGGCATAGCCCAGCCAGTCCATCATACCTCCGGCTGCACCGGCGTATTCGAAATATTCGGGATTTTTATACGAGCGTATCTTAGGCTGCACAGCTGCGATCTTTTCGTCGCTCTCTGCCAGTAATACCATATTGTCGAGCCAGTTTTCGGTGACCTCTACATCCTGATTGAGCAGTACATAGTATTTGGTATTGATCTGGCGGAGACAATCATTATAACCTGCAGCAAAGCCCCTGTTGGACGAGTTCTGAATGATGCGTACAGTGGGGAAATTTGTCCGAACATACTCGACACTGTCATCAGAGGATAGATTATCCGCATATACTACCTCAAACTCCTGCTTGACTGTATAATTGACTACAGAGGGCAAAAACTTTTCCAAGAATTTCTTACCATTCCAACCGAGTATCACTACTGAAACTAACTTACCACTACCGTCGCCGTGCATGAATATTTTTTACTGAAAAACAGTTTTACAGGTTATCAAATTCAGGTTCCTTTCTCGACCCTAATATGCATCAAAATCCAATGCTTGAAAATAAACATCATCGAAATTAAGCGGACTGATGTTATCCTTCAAAGATTTAAAAATGAGATAAAGAGGTGCGGGACGCAACCTGTTTGGGATGTTAAAATATAAATTTGTTTCGGATGTAATATCCTTATTCGCCCCTATCCAAAGATTTAACAACGAAAAGGGTGCTTTTTGGGGAGAAACATTATAGCCTGAGCCTTTGAAAACACCTAATGTGGCGCTTATAGCGGGATATGCTGTAGCGGAAGAAATGACAATATTATGACCGAGAGAAACCCCATAATTAACGTTCGGATTGGCTAAACGCCATGCCAGAGCCTCCGGTGTCCAGTATCGGGCGTATGAAAATCTGCTCAGATCATCTGAAAAAGGCAAACTACCAATTCCCAATAATGCATGAAGCTGACCAACCAACTGAAATCCGAGTTTTTTTGTGAAGCCGTGAACGCTATTCTGATTGGCTACACCGATCACAAAGTCATAACCATTGTCTGCAGCATGTTGATATGTTCTGTCCGCCAGTTTGACAAATAAACCTTTGCCCTGATGGTCCGGATGTGTAGCAGTATTGAGAGATAGCAAACCCTTTTTCTTTTGGCCGCCGATGATAGCCTGCATGGGTTGCGTCACATAGTGCGCAGCAAGTGAATCACCCGAAAACGCATTGAAGCCTAATATAGTACCGTCAGGATTGTCAGCGTATTGCCATTTGATATAGTCATTGGTGAATAGCTTCGGGTTGTTGAATACCTTACTGAGCAATGAAGCATATGCTTCTATACTGCCTTTGTCGACTGCCGTTTGCTGTATGTTGTAGTCCTGACTCATATTCTTAAACCCTCAAAGGGTTCAAAACCCTTTGAGGGTTAT
>PLSN01000066.1 GCA_003165135.1 Bacteroidota bacterium | reverse complement strand
CTACATTTTGCTGTATACGGGCTGGTACATTTGTGGTCTGTGTCCGCTCAAAAACAAGGCCCATAATCCGCTCATAGAGCTCGATATAGCGGTCAGTGATAGTCTGGACAAACTCATCAGGCATGAAAGGCATGATCTGTCCATCCTTGCCGGCCCAATTATTTGCCATAAGCCACTCGCGTACGAATTCCTTCGATAGTTGCTTTTGTGGTTCACCTTTCGCTTGCCTTTCAGCATACCCTTCTCCATAAAAATAGCGTGAAGAGTCAGGGGTATGTATCTCGTCTATTAGAATAACCTCACCATTATACAGGCCGAACTCGTATTTCGTATCAACTAGTATCAGGCCCTGTTTAGCCGCCATCTCTGTACCCCGCGCAAATAAGCCATAAGTATATTTCTCCATCAGGTCATACTGAGCCGCTGTGACGATATGCTGAGCGAGTATTTCTTCACGTGAAGCATCTTCATCATGGCCTGAGAGGTTCTTTGCCGCAGGTGTGATGATCGGCGATGGAAATTTATCATTCTCTTTCATCCCTCCAGGCAGAGCAACACCACAGAGTGTACGTTTGCCGAGTTTGTATTCGCGGGCGGAATGTCCGGCCAGATAGCCTCGTATGACCATCTCAACTCGTATGGGCTCGCATTTCTTTCCGATAGACACATTCGGGTCTGGTGTTGCTTCAAGCCAGTTAGGGCAAATGTCGCGTGTAGCGTTGAGGAAATAAGACGCGATCTGATTAAGTACTTGTCCTTTGTATGGAATAGGCTTAGGTAATATATGGTCGAAAGCCGAGATCCTGTCAGAAGCGACGGCTATGAGTTTATCATTCACAAAATATACATCACGAACTTTGCCGTGATAAACGCCGGTCTGCCCCGGAAAATGAAAATCAGTATCTTTAATAGCGCTCATTTATCAGAATTTAAGAATTTTCAAAATTAGCAGAATTAGAACAACTACAATATCAGAATTCCAGAATTTTCTGAATTAGTAGAATTAAGGACAGCTCCTATTTATCTACCGGAAGTTTGTACTTGCTGTTATTATTAAATATTAATTTATGCTGAAGACTAACTGAGCCAAAGTTAATAAGTAGCCCTTTTTCGAAACCATATGCAGTAACGTAATTCTTTGCTTGAGCAAGATGTGCATCTAAAAGATCAATCACAGCCTTCAACTCAACTATTATGGTGTTTTCTACTACAAAATCAACCCGCCGAAGCCCCACCTCTATCCCGTCATAATATATTATCTGCTCTTGTTCCTGTATGAATTTGATTTTGGCTTTATGCAATTCAATAGCGAGGCATCTATGATAGATCAATTCCTGAAAACCATTACCTAAAGTATTGTGAACCTTCATCGCACACCCTACCACATTATATGTTAGCTCATCTTTCTCCATACTAATACTTAATCAGAATTATAGAATTCTCAAAATTAACGGGATTTTTAAACACATATTATTGAACGCATGAAATTGTATTCTGTATTATTCTGAAAATCCTGCTAATTCTTAAATTCTGATAAATCCCTATTGATGCTCCCTATCGCTCTTCAGAGTATCATAAGCCTTAATGATCTCGCGGACCAGACGGTGACGTACCACATCAGACTCATTGAGCCGCACCGTAGATATACCACTGATATCAGAGAGTATTCTGAGGGCTACTCCCAGGCCTGACTCCTGTGAGCGTGGCAGATCTATCTGTGTGGGGTCGCCTGTCACTATACATTTAGAACTAGGCCCTATACGTGTGAGAAACATCTTCAGCTGTGGTGTAGTGGCATTCTGAGCCTCATCCAGCAGGATAAAAGAATAATCCAGCGTCCTACCACGCATAAAAGCCAGCGGAGCTACCTCTATGATACGGTTCTGCATATAGTAAGCGAGCTTGTCCATTGGGATCATATCCTCTAGTGCATCGTATAGCGGGCGGAGATATGGGTCGATCTTCTCCTTCAGGTCGCCGGGCAGAAATCCCAAGTTCTCGCCGGCCTCGACTGCCGGACGGGTCAGGATGATCTTACGTACGCTTTTTTCTTTCAGCGCGCGCACTGCCAGTGCCACAGCGGTATATGTCTTGCCGGTACCTGCGGGCCCGATCGCAAATAGCATATCATTCTTGTCGCACTCAGTGACCATCTGCTGCTGATTGTCCGTACGGGCACGGACTATATGGCCGTTATTTCCGTAAACAATGACATTCTTATGCTCCTTGTCAGCCACACGATTGTCCAACTCTCCTACTATTATTCGCTCCATGATGTCCTCATTGAGCTTACCATGGCGCTCCACATGCACTACCATACGATCTACTTTATCACGAAAGGTCTGTAGGTCATCCTCACTACCTTCAGCTTTTATCGTATTACCACGGGAGACCATGCGCAGGGTAGGAAAGGCTTTTTTGAGATAACTGAACTTGGAATTATTGACGCCAAAAAAGTCCAATGGATCAATTCCGTCTATGTTAATGCTGATTTCTGTCAATTGATTTAGATTTTGTTTATGCAATTTATACATTTATGCTCTTGGAAAATGAAGTAGGCGAAAGCACTTTCCCACAAGTTTTCCACCTTTGAGGGAGTAAATTATTTATTCACACAAAGAGCACAAAGAACATAAAGAAGAAACCATGTCATTGCATTATATTTTACCCACCAGTAACACATTGCCTTTATCATAATCTATGCAAATAGTCACACTCACATCAGACATGGGGCAGTCCGACTACTATCTCGGTGCACTGAAAGGCTCACTACTGAGCAAGTGCATAGATGTGCAACTCATAGATATAGCGACCCATATCCCACCCTTCAAACTCAGGCAGGGAGCGTCGANNCCGTCGATATTGCAAAACGCCTATCCATATTTCCCAAAGGGCACAATACATATAATGAACGTCAGCGCATCAGATGCTAAAGGCAGGATGCTTTGCATTCATCATCATGAGCATTATTTTATCTTGTTTGACAATGGGGCTATAACGCTCGTATTCGATGGCGTGCCCCCTGAGACCTATCTGATCAATGACGATGTGGCAGAGAGCAGCAGCCTTCTATATGCTGAGGGCCTGTGTAATGTGATCAATGCGATCACCTCCGGGCTCGGTCTATCCATCATTGGCAATCGTGTGCAGCAGGTCAAAAGCCAACGACTCATGATACCGCAGCAGTCACCGGGTTTTATCAAAGGGACGGTGATCTACTTTGACCAGTATGGCAATGCTATCACGAACATCACTAAATAGATGTTTGAGCAGCATATAGGTAATAGCCGCTTCAAGATTGAGTTTGGCACATATGAAATAACTAAGATCAGCCAAAACTACAGCGATGCCGATGTGAGCGATATAGTGGGAATATTCAATGCTGAGAACCGGCTCGAAATAGCCCTCAATAAATACCACGCAGCCAATATGCTCTCTCTAAAGCTTGATACGAGTACGATAC
>PLSN01000164.1 GCA_003165135.1 Bacteroidota bacterium | reverse complement strand
TTCTATCAGCAGTTTCAGCTCACTGATATCGTTTTTGAGATCGAGCAGGATGGCCTGTATCTTGTCATCATGGATATTGATGCGCGAGTGAAACTGCTCCGCCTGTTTCTCCAGGTGGTGTATCCTCAGCTTGGCGAGTGCGAGGTCATTGCTGAATTTGACATATACACCGAATACAGAGATGACCCCTGNNGATGTTCTATCTGTACCATTATTTGTCTGCGTCTTTAGCTCCCATGCCGATGAGAAATGTACAAACCGCGATCAGTGTCGTCGCGCATACCTGAAATCCCCCCGGGTTTATTTTTCCCATAAAAAGGAAAACAAACAGTCCCAGCAGTCCTACTATCAGGACCACTGCGGGCAGCGATGTTTTGTAGTTGATGATAAAATGATTCATGGTTTGAGATTTTTAGTTTTCAATTTAGTGATGCGATGGAGCTGATCTTTCTTTTGACTCCCTGCATGTGTATGTCGTTTCTTTTGGTGCCACCCCAGAGGTGCGTAAATAGTTTTGTGTTTCTGTCAAACTCTGTCAGCAGCACATTGGCCCGCAGGCCCTGCTCATGTATGATGAGCGCTATGATATATTGCTCCAGCAGGTGATTGAAGCAGCCTTTGAGTGAAGAAAATCCTGCGATGGTATCTGCTTCTTCGATGAAGCAGAGCGCTCGCTCCAGCCATTCATCGAGGACCTCTATATTATTGCATGCGACTAGGCCACAGTTATACGCATAGGCGACATGCCGATCATATATCCTCGTGTAAAGGGCCGGAGATCTTTGTCTGATCTCATCCAGTGTCTCGCTGTAATAACGATACAGGGAAAAATGCTCGACAGTCTGAAAACAAAAGTCAAAGCCGCTGATATATAGATGCGGGTCCTGCCAGAATATAAAGTCATTGTCAATATGCGCAAAGGGCTCCTTCATCATGCTCATCGCTATGAGTTTAGCAAAGGCCCAATAGGTAGGTTTGATATCGAGCTCGTCAAAAGCCACCACCACTGTACATGGCAGGCTATACTCCTTTGCTCTCTCTGCGCCGATAGTATCTGTCACAAAAACTATTCTGCTGAAATATTTCCTGCTTTGAAGCATGGACAGTTTGATGGTAGACATGAGGTCGTCGACCGAGTTGAAGCCTGCCGCGTTGTCCGCATCGCCCATATTCCATAGTGAGTAGAGAGCTATCATGGTACCGGAGTAAATGTTGTAGCGCTTATCAATGCACCGCCATACTCATCAGCTGTTATTGCCAGCTGTATCTGCATACCGGGGACATAATCCAGGACTGAGTTGAAAGAATACGGATCAGATCCAAGTGGAAGACTGCCAATGACAAAACCATCGATCGAACCACCCNNAGCAATGGGTCAATACTCATGTTTAGCCTGATGTTTCCTCCGGCATCACTCACACTGTTTAATACCATATTTGCAGCTGTGAGTGTATTGCTCAGTATATTGCTCGGATCATTGAGATTGATAGATGGATTAGCGATAGTATCTATCAGGCATAGCTGATATTGGTCACCATTGATATACGATAGATAATTTACGTCAAAATCTGTTACAAGCACATTGCCTGTGCTGATGGTATTGAGAGATACACCTTCATAGAATGCACTTTCTCCTGCACGGGTATGCAGCAGCCATAGTTGATTGTTGCTGTCGGTGATATATCCGTCATATGCTATGCTCGGGTATCCACGACCATCATTACTGATGCCCAGCAGGCGGATAGCCGAAAGATTTCCTGCACCGATGCCGGCGCCATAGCCCGTATCATAGTTAGCAGGATCTGATGTGTAGAGTATATTACTGTAAATATAATTTCCGTTTTCATCGACAAAGAACATCTGATATCGGTGCCCCTGCACAAATTCCAAGCTAGCCCATTCGCCGCTATTGTAGCCATAATTGAAGTCAAGTGCTACGATAGTAGCTGTGCTGAGATCTTCTATATATAATGCACCGGATGAGAATAAGCCTGAAGCATTGTATGCTACTGCTATATTATTTCCCGTGCCGGCATTACTCACGCTCAGTAGCTCCAGTGTTGCCAGATTGCCGGTACCTATACCGGTGTCACCATCGTCGCCATAACTGTAGCCCATCTCAGGAATGGTCAGGATGATGATATTGCTCTGTACCCCATCACTATCTACCCACATGAATGGATATGTCTGCCCTGGTATCAGGATGGAGGTATCTACATCGATGGTATTGATAGCAGCATCTACCTCTATGCTTCCGCTGAGGGCACCGGAGATGGTTTGTATGTCTATCCAGCTGCCATTTACGAATGCCCTGAGTGTGTAAAGGCCGGTACTATCGATCGCGAGCAGTATGTCCTGAAATATGAGTGCCATTTTAATTAATAATTAATAGTGAATAATTAATAGTGGAATAAAGAAGCCGGATTCATTTTTAGTAAAGCAATGGAGATCGCTCTCCATTGCTTTTGTTTACGGATCATGATTGTGCCGGAGCACCTGCCGTATCGGCGGCTGTATCTGTACCGGTGTCAGCGCTTGGGTCTGCACTTGTGTCCGCAGCAGGTGCGGCGGTGCGTGCAGCGAGGATAGCTGTGAGTGCAGCGTCAGATGCTGAGATGAGCTGTGCCTGCTCTGCATCTGTGAGTGCCAGGTCCACAGGGTCGCCTGCTTCAGCTACCTGGCCGGTGGTGTCATCTGTCAGTACCTTTTGGGTAGATGCTGATGCCAGTTCTGCTTTGCTGTCTATGAGATAGTTGATCTCATCGGCTGCTTCTGTTTGGTCGGTTGATTGTACTGTCATGTTTTTTAGTTAATAATTAATAATGAATAATGGGCTGATAAAGCGAATAGGAACAATGAATAAAACATCAATACGAGTGTGAGGAGTTTGTATTTTATGCCAAAGGAATGCCATGGCAGTATTAATTATTCACTCTTCACTATTCATTAGCTCAGTTGTAGACGATCGTGAGATTACTGATCAGCGTAGGTGTTCCCCCAGTACCTACGCCCCCGTAAAACAATCATCAAATACGCCGTCCGGTGTATTGATCATCAGTTCAAACTGATTGTCGATCCACTTCACAGTGTTTTCCCATACGATCTCACCATTGAGGTCATCCTTCACTTCCTTGTTAGGTACGATGGTGACTGTCACATTGGTGATGAAGGTCTGTGTCGATGTGCGGTAGAAGAAGTAGTAGTTTCTCTGTCCGATCAGCGCATTATAAAATTGCGAATTGGATACAAAGTTGGGGTCGTGAAACTTAGCTGTGAACTCATAGCCCAGCAGTGTATCTACTGTCTCTCCATAGCCGGGGCCCATTTTGGCAGAGCCTGCGGCTACTGATCCGTTGGTCTCGGGGATGACGACGATGAGGTTAGACTCCTGGCCTGCAGCCCATACTGTAGGGTCCTCAGGACCGGCTATGAGCGTGGCGTAATAGTCTTTTGATACGAAGCCTGCACTTCTCACACGGCCGTATTCCCTGTTCTCGCAGGGGTTGCAGTCATGCTGCGGCAGGTCGGTGCAGTTTGATGGATAGTATGCCATTGTTTTCTTTGTTTTAGTAGTGATACAAATCGGATAATTTCGGATATCGGATTTTTGATGTCGGCATTGCCGCAATCCGAAGTCAGATTTCCGAGATCACCTTTTCCTGATTAAGTTAATACTCCAGCGGGCTGGCAGTCATTGATAATAAAGCAGCCTTTCTTGAAGGTGCTTTCGATCTGATACCGTATGCTAAACAGTATCTGCTCAGGTTTGACCTGATAGGGTATGCCCTTGTACTCCTGCGCATAGACCTGCGCCTTATCGAGCACACTCGACTGGAGCGTGATGACGAGGTTCTGGAGCCGTAGCGGAGTATAGAGCGAGGCGTCGATCTGGTCCGGAAAGTTTGATGTGATAAGTGCTTCGAGATCCTCCTGGGTCACGCCCAGTTGGTTCGTCCAGCCTGCCACGACCATTTTCACATCTATTTTTTCGGAGACCACATTTGACCTGCTACCTACAGATGAAGGTTTGGCCTGGTATGATTTATTGAGTATCTTATGATATATCTGTATCGGGTATGTATCGTCGGGATTGACCTTGGTGCCATTGCCGCTGAGGTCAGTGCTCAGCACCACCGGATATACACGTGTCGCGCTGCTGTCCACATCCGTACCATCGTATGCTATGCCATAGAATGCACCAGCCGCAAAGGTGCTGCCGCAGAGCGAGTATGTCTGTATCTCGGTATTGATGATGTCGATGATGGATGATGTGAAGGGCATTTTCTTTAATTGATAATTAATAATTGATAATNNTTATTTAATGCAAAAATAGCATTATTTATATAAAAAATTGTTTTGCATCCTATAAAAAGAAAGATGTTGATAGCAATGATAGCGAGGTGGTGCCCTGATCTTAAAGTGAATAAATATTTAAGCTCATAAAATAAAAATTGCATATGATTTAGGGACTTACATATGTTAAATATTTAGTGGCTAAACATATAACAATCTAATAAAATGAAACGGACCTTTATATTGTTTCATTGTTTGAAAATGCAAATGATAAAATCAGTTTTATGAGAATTGGTAATATTTTAATGATAGCCTTACTGTTGGTATTATTAAGCTCTCTTTCGTGCAGACATGCAGGGTGCGGGAATGGTACTAGCTGCGCTACCGGTGGCGGCAGCCTTACATTTACTGCCTGCGGACAGCAATATACTTTCAATTGCTTTGAGGGCCCGACAGCTATCGATGCCAGTCATTATCTGATGACCTTTAGCTCCTGCAATGATCCCAGTTGCACTTTCAAGATATTATTTGCCAACCCCTGTGTAGTAAATATATCCAGCCTGCCTATCACGCTTAATTCGACAAACACATCAGGCGCCTATATCGAAATAATAACAAACTGCCCCGCAGCCGATACAGGTAGTACCACAACGGGATTGTCTGTCACATTTTCCTCATTCACCGGCGGAATACTGACTGGCACAGTGAGTGGTACCATAAACAATTCTGTGACAGGCAGCAGTTGTACTATTCAGAATGGGACCTTTTCATTGCAAGTACCGACTACAGTTTTTAATTGCAATACGACTTATTACCCCTGCGGTACACATGGTTTTATTAAGATGACCATAAATGGCATCTTTTATAACTTTAACTGT
>PLSN01000318.1 GCA_003165135.1 Bacteroidota bacterium | reverse complement strand
TTCTGGCGACTTCATGTATCATCGGAGATTAAAACGAAGTAACATGAAAGTCAAAGTACTAACACAGGAAGGAAAAGAAACAGGCAGGGAGATCGAACTAGCCGACTCTATCTTTGGTATAGAGCCTAATGACCACGCGGTCTGGCTCTCTGTACGCCAGCATCAGGCTGCGCTGCACCAGGGTACCCACAAATCTAAAGAAAGATGGGAAATCAGCCGTACTACCAAGAAGGCATTTCGCCAGAAAGGTACCGGTGGCGCCCGTCGTGGTGATATGAAATCTCCGCTCGTTCGCGGTGGTGCGAGGGTCTTCGGTCCAAGACCACACGATTATGACTTTAAGATCAATAAGAAAGTAAAAGATATCGCTAAGAAATCAGCTTTCGCATACAAGGCCAAAGAAAGCAATATCATAGTAGTAGACAATCTCACATTGTCAGGACCTAAAACCAAGGACTTCATATCTATACTGAAGAACCTCAATGTAGCTGATGTACGCTCACTCGTACTGATCAGCGAAGCTAACTCAAACGTATTCCTCTCCAGCCGCAATATACCAAAGACATCAGTGATCGAAGCCACACAGGCAGGCATCTTTGAAGTGATGAACGCTAACAAGATCGTCATCACCGAGGTAGCAGTCAAAGAACTGGAAGCAAATTTATCTAACAAAAATTAATCTGAAGGACAATGAGTAATATCCTTATCAAACCGATAGTAACTGAGAAATCTACCAAGCTGGGCGAAAAATTCAATCGCTATGCATTCCGCGTAGACAAAGATGCCAATCGCCTTCAGATCAAAAAGGCTGTTGAGACTGCATACAATGTGAAAGTGGAAGACGTAAACACATGCGTGATCCCCGGCAAACTGAAAGTGCGCCAGACCAAACAAGGTGTAGCAAGAGGTATGAAAGCTTCTTTCAAAAAAGCATATGTAACGCTGAAAGAAGGCCAGGAAATAGACTTCTACGGAACAGTATAAATAAGTTTGTATTACCTAAAACCTAGTACTTACTACTTAAAACTAATTCATAAACTATAGCAGAAGCAAAACTGCTGATAACACAAAGCAAGAATAAAATGGGAATTAAAAAGTACAAACCGACCACCCCGAGCTTAAGGTTTACCACCTTGCTCAACTTTGAGGAGATTACCACCCGCGAGCCGGAGAAATCACTCCTCACTACCATGAACAGTACCGGTGGCCGTAATAAAAGCGGACGTACCACTATGCGCTACACAGGTGGTGGACACAAACGCAGGTATCGTATCATTGACTTCAAACGCGACAAGTTCGGCGTAGAAGGCACTGTATCCACTATCGAGTATGATCCGAATCGTACAGCGTTCATCGCACTCGTGCTATACAAAGACGGCGAAAAGAGGTATATCCTCTCTCCGCAAGGACTCAAAGTAGGTACGATCATCAACTCAGGTAAGGACGTAGCACCGGAAATCGGAAACACACTCCCTATGGAGAACATTCCACTCGGTTCTATCATCCACAATATAGAATTGCATCCGGGTAGAGGCGGTACGATCGTGAGATCAGCCGGTACATCTGCTCAGCTGATGGCTAAAGAAGAAAGATTTGTCGTGATCAAACTGCCTAGCGGCGAGGTTCGCAAGATCCTGAAACAATGTCTGGCTACCGTAGGCTCAGTATCTAATGCTGACCATAACCTCCAGTCTCTGGGTAAAGCAGGTCGTAAACGCTGGATGGGTATCCGTCCTCGTACCAGGCCGGTAGCGATGAACCCTGTCGATCACCCGATGGGTGGTGGTGAAGGCCGTGCATCAGGCGGACACCCACGCTCACGCAACGGTATCAAGTCTAAGGGCCAGAAGACACGTACTCCACGCAAGGCATCTGACAAGGTGATAGTACAGCGTCGCAAAGGAGCTATAGCTAACCAAAACAATAAATAGTATTGAGTAGTGAGTATTTAGTATTAAGATAATACAAAATGCAAACACAATCATAAATCATAAATCAAAAACCATAAATAACAATGGCAAGATCGATTAAAAAAGGACCATATATAGCACACAAACTGCTGAAGAAAGTGGATGCTCTCAATGCAGGTACCAAGAAGTCAGTGATCAAAACATGGTCAAGGTCATCTATGATCATACCTGACATGGTCAACCATACATTCGCAGTACACAATGGACATAAGTTCATCCCGGTATATGTGACTGAGAACATGGTTGGACACAAACTCGGCGAGTTTAGCCCTACGCGTCTGTTCAAGGGCCACTCATCTAAGAAAGTAAAATAAGTTAGACGTGAGACAATAGATATGAGACATTAGACAATACAAACGGTCTTTTATCTCAAGTCTGAAATCATAAATAAAAAATCATAAGTCAAAAATAAGCAAAATGGAAGCAGTTGCAATATTAAGAAACAATCCAAGTTCACCACGCAAGACACGTCTGGTGGTAGATCTGATACGCGGCAAAAAAGTCGAAGTAGCACTGGATATACTGAAGTTTCATAAGAAAGAATCAGCCGGCAAGCTCGAGAAGTTGCTGAAATCAGCTATCAATAACTGGGAACAAAAGAATGGCCTGAAGCCAGAAGATCATGAACTGTTTATCAAATCAGCTCAGGTCAACGCAGGTGCTACCATCAAGCGCTTCCTCCCTGCACCACAGGGCCGTGCATACCGTCTGCGCAAACGCAGCAACCACGTCACTCTGGTAGTAGACAGCAAAGTGCCTGTAGAATTTGAATCAGCATCAGAAGCTGAGACTACTGAAGAAGCATAATTGAATATAGTTTAGTTCAGAATATTTAAAGCCCCGCTAAGGGGCTTTTTTTTTATAGAAATACATTTCCGGTAGAGCTATTATTGTTTTTGTTGGGCTTGTCTCGCAGTTTCATATTTACTATACAAATCATCACCCATTGCTTTCTTAAGGTTTGCTAAATGATCTTTATCATGTGCTTTCAGTTGCTCTTTTTGGCGTTCGCTTAGATCTCTTTCCAGAACCATCCCTTTTTTAATGGATTCCATTTCTGCGTAGTCTTTTTTACAAATATCAAGGACAGTTTGATATAACGCACCAAGTGGTACTAATCTATTGATATTATCTGTTTCGCTTTTTGCATTGCGCTCAATTTTTGCATCCACTTGACCATTATCACTTTGCAGTTTGAAATTAAAAGATTCTACTACTGCAACCTTTACGGGTTGCCCGTTTTGTTTGCCAGGCGTGAATTTCGGAAACAATTTAACTNNCATTAATTCCTTTACTCACTCCCTTTTTTATAATTATATCGGTCAAATTCCCTTCTTCGTCAATCACAAAACTCACTTCCACCATGCCCTGTATATCATTTTCCCTCTCCATGTCCGGATATTTGATATTCTTTTGAATAAATTTAGTCAATGCCAAATCACCACCAGGATATCCAGGCATCTCATCAACCTTATAATAGATGGTGTCATTACCTCTCATATAAAAGGTTGTATCCTGAGCAGATGCCAGTGAACTAGATAAACTGAATAGGAATATCAAAAGTGGCCTCATACTGTTTTTGATATGAGATGAAGAGGGCAGATTTATTCCATAAAAGCTAAGGATTTTACTTTTTCAGCAGATCTATCAGCACCCCTATTTTTTCTTTCAGCTGCTTGCGGTCTACGAT
The DNA here is from genome assembly GCA_003165135.1 of Bacteroidota bacterium. Classification (GTDB taxonomy): domain Bacteria; phylum Bacteroidota; class Bacteroidia; order Chitinophagales; family LD1; genus UBA1941. The sequence continues at coordinate 6,014 of PLSN01000318.1, read as the reverse complement.
GAAGTCGAGAAATCCGTTCTCGAGTTGGAACTCCGAGGTCTGAAATCCTTCGGGTAGTTTTTTTCTGGTTGTTTCTTCTATCACACGTGGCCCTGCGAAACCAATCAATGCGCCGGGTTCAGCGATATTAAAGTCGCCCAGCATAGCGAATGAAGCGGTGACTCCACCTGTGGTAGGATTGGGCATCAGCGATATGTATGGCAGTTTGGCCTCGGCGAGTTGATAGAGCTTAGCAGATGTTTTGGCCATCTGCATCAGTGAGAATGACGACTCCTGCATACGTGCACCTCCTGAGCGAGATATGATCATAAATGGAGTGCGATGAGCAATGGCATGGTCTATACCGCGGGCGATCTTCTCTCCCATCACTGAGCCCAGTGAGCCTCCTATGTAGCGAAAATCCATGGCAGCCAGTGTCAGCTCCATGCCAGTGGTTAGCCCTGATGCTACACGTATGGACTCTCTTAGCCCGGTGGCGGCTGTCACATCTGTAATACGTTTGCTGTATGGCTTTGAGTCCGTAAACTCCAGGAAATCTATAGGGGTCAGGTCAGTAAATAGCTCGGTGTACTGATGTTCATCAAAGATGATGTCAAAATAGTCTTCGGCGTCTATCCGCTCGTGATAGTTGCACTCAGGACAGGTGTAGAGGTTTTCCTTATACTGGGATGTGAGAAATGTCTTTTTGCAGCCATTACATTTGTGCCACACTCCGTCAGGGGCTTCCCGCTTGTCTTCAGTCGAAGTCTCAACGCCTTTACGTAAGCGTTTCCACCATGGCACTCTCTCTGCTGCACTCATATATTTCCCTTTGCGAACAAATTCAAAAATAGCCAACCCGTAAAGGGTTTAGAACCCTTTACGGGTTGTCGTAAATTTAGAGATAATACTTAAGGTTAAAGTCCGTCAGGTGTTTTTCTTTCTCAGTATATGTCGGGTCGATCTTTTCGACCAGCTTCCAGAAGCGGGGTGAGTGATCTGCATGGACGAGATGCGCCAGTTCATGTATCAGCACATAGTCTATCACCTCCTCAGGCGCGAACATCAGGCGCACCGATATATTGATATTGCCCTGTGTAGAGCAGCTGCCCCAGTTCGAGGTGTTATATTTCAGTTTGACCGAGTTGATGGTCTTGCCAAAGTATTTCCGGTTTAGTTCCTGGATGCGTTCAGCGACCAGCGGGGTAAAGAATCGTGACAGGCAGCGCGCCACCAGATAGCTGTTTGTGCTGTCCTCCGCTTCCTTGCTCAGGCCACGTGCCAGAGAGATCACGATCTGATCGTTAAAAAGTTTGGCGGTGCTTTTCTGCGTCTCGTGATAGAAGATATTAATGCGGAAAGTGAATTTCCCCACATTGAGCATTTCACCATTTACATATTTGCGCTGAGGCAGGTCTTCGAGCAGTCCGGGGTTTTTGTCCAGTTTTCCCTTTGCCCACTTGAGAAAGGTCTCGATATTTTTTTTCTTTTCATCGATGCTCTGATTAGATGCGAGCCTGATCAGCACACCATTTGAATTGACCGTAATGCGGTTATTGAACCTGCGCTCCTCCTGTATCTTGACGGGCACGGTCATGCCGTTTACCTCCAGCTCAAAGTCATCCAGTTTCTTTGGCGCTTCGACCTTCGGTTTCTTTTCTTCAAAGAGATTGTCAAATAAGGATAGCAGCATATCTTCTTTTACAAAATTCGGCAATGCAGGCTAATGATAGCGATGTTTTTTTCAACATTAGAAGGACAGTTGCGCTATTCTTCTTTCAGATATTTGATTTTGGCAGAATCGAGTACCAGCTCCATATACGGCTCAGTATTTATATGGAAATAGTTCGGGTTTAAGGATTTGATAGGAAGAAGTGCATCTTTATTCAGAAATATTTTGTCTTCCGGCAAACTGCGAAGCACGGTCAGGTCGCTTTCCGATGCGCGCACCAGCTGAATATTAGGCGATTGCCCCATATACGCCGAAAAGAACAATGATTCGGTATGCCAATCCTTACTGACATTCTCTATCGAATCCAGTGCCTCTGACCTTATGAACCATTTTGACTGCCCCGGTGTCTGCTGCATGCACAGGGTATTCAGTTTTTTGATCACCAGGGCCCGGTGAGACAATCGCTCATGGTCCTGATAGAGTGTATGGCGCATTCCACAGAAAAGAAGAATAGTCATGCCTCCTGACACAAGGATCTCATTAGAAGCATATCGCGAGCTGATAAAAATGATAGCCTGGAGGAGCAAAAATAAAGTGATGGGGTATAGTATCTTGACCAAATACAGATTGCCTGCATCAAGGTGGTAGCGGTTGCAGAAAATAAATAACACAGGAGTGATCAGCATCCCTGAGTATTGAATTTTATTTTTGGACCGGGCCACAGCATATAAAGCGACGGTTATCATCACCGCCAAAGCGCTATACTCAATAAGACAGCCCCAAGATAGTTCCAGCCAATACCTTAGTTCAAACCATCTGCCCTCCATCCTGTCCAGCTGATCCCGATCATAGCCACTAAGTACAAACAGCCTCAGCAAGACATTTGCTCCGATAAAGACCAGAATAGGCAACGACCTTTTAATGTCTGTCAAAGAAGGATAGATAAATGGCAGAAAAACTATCAATACAAGGATCATAACAGGATGACTCCAGATAATAAAGAACATGCAAAGCGGCAGCAATGCTTTTTTGAATGGCCCATCATCCATGTATTTAGATACAGCTGAATACAATACCAACAGACTGCCTGACAGAAACACCTCATTGACGATCCAGTAAAAATTTGATCCGTGAATAAGTACAGGTGCTGCTAAAACAGATGCTGCATAATCGTAACGAGCAGTCAGGGCAATGATCAGAAGGGCTATCGTCAGGTAAAACATGGCANNAAAGGCCGGAAACAGAAGGAATTTATTGAGGATAAAGGCATATCTGTACATAGGAGTGTGGTAGCCCGTACCCGAAAACCAGATCATATCTGAAGAGGCCTCATATTGGAGTCTTAGTTCAGTATAACAGATGCCATATAGCTGCAACAGGGCAAAACCGAACAGGCAAACGAAAAACACCTTCCGGCTGAGCGGAGGCATTATTTCGTTTATACTGTTTGATTTCACGATTCAATATAAGGGAAATACGAAAATGATGTAGAAGAAACGACTGCCAGGCAGTTCCGTTTTTTATCGAAACAAATATTTTGTTCGAATGCTTTTGCTGCCGACGGGAAGTGATATCATCATACCATCTTCGCCTATGGTCATAGATCCGTCATAGTATTTCGGAGCATCACCGAGGAAAATACCTTTGAAGATAGCGGATGGCAATGGGGGTATGATATGATACAGCACCACATTGGGCACTTTCGCCATTTGCGCGATCTTAGCCACATCTTCCGGGCTGGAGTGATACACCACCAGATCATGCGTCACTTTAGCAGTAGAAACGCCATGCGAGAGGTAACTATATTTATGCATCAGGCCGACCAGTTTCGGGTTCATGGCCTCATGCAGCAGCAGGTCCACGCCTACAGCCTGTTTTTCGAGTGAGAGGCAATACTTGGTATCTCCACTGATGAGCAGCGACCTTCCTTTATATTCGAATTTATAACCCACGGCTGGCACCACAGGTTTATGGTCTACTCTGAATGCCGTGATCTTAAGGCCATTTTGATCAAGTATGACCATAGATGCATCATCTTCAGGCCCTAGCGCGAATGGTTTCGCCACGCCACCTGCGCCGCTCGGCGGGAAGGTCTTTTCGCCGTGCATAGCTGTACGATAACCATCATCGAGTTTAAAAGCCATATTGAAACCAGCGACCACCTCTTCTACTCCTTCGGGTCCGATCACCTCAAGCGGTTTGTCATTTGACCCGCCGGCCCATCTTTGCAGCATCATCTCACCGAGGCCCGATATATGGTCGGAATGAAAATGTGTCAAAAGGACTGCCTCAACTTTCCCAATACTCAACCCTGTGAGCATGATATTTCTCGCAGCGGCCTCTCCCGCATCGACTACAAAGAGCCTGTCGCCAGCCATAATTGCAATGCAGGGGCCTGCTCTTTTGATGTCAGGCAGCGGGGAACCGGTACCGATCAGGAATGCATGAAGCCCATCTTCCAGCTTCAGGTCGTGGGCAGCCATACGTGTTTTGACTGCATTGTCCAGTACTGCGTCTATGATGCGGTCTTTGAAAATAAATAAAGAGGTGACAAGAAATAAGAAACAAACAGCCATTATGACAACCCGTTTTAATCCTTTACTCATACCTGATCTGGTCATATTATTACTGATTTTGTTTTGCTTTTTTGCATTATGAATCGAATCCGGCTTTTAGCGCCGATAAATATTGCAACCCAATGATTAGAATTCTGACGTAAATTACAAATTATGGCCGGATTACCCTATGAGGAAGCTCACCATTGGCTGTCATAAAATTTATTCTATTTTTGACCGTCTATACACGATAAAACAAGAAGACAATGAATATAAGAATGGAAGATGAACCACACGTGCCTACCAAACCGGATGAATTGCTGGAAAAATTTACCGGAGGGAAGTTCGACAATAAATTTCTCGAGCAGCGCAAAGTTTTTCTCTGGGGGCCTGTGACAGATGAGTCTGCTGAGCGTGTGGTAAACCGCCTGCTATTTATGGAAGCCAGTGATCCGGGCAAGGATATTTTCTTTTATATCAACTCACCGGGAGGTATGGTGACATCAGGCATGGTCATGTATGATGTGATGCAGATGATCAGTTCTCCGGTACATACTATCTGCATGGGCCTCGCAGCCTCTATGGGCTCCATATTGCTCGCAGGTGGCACCAAAGGCAAACGCATTATCTGGCCGCACGGACGTGTCATGATCCACCAGCCATCTATCGGCGGCATGTACGGACAGGCTACAGACATCGAGATCACTGCCCGCGAGATCGACAAGACCCGCGAGATGAGCGCGAGGCTGCTGGCAGACAGGACAGGCAAAACCTATGAGCAGGTCATGGCAGATTTCGACCGCGACTACTGGATGAGCGCAGAGGAAGCAGTGGCATATGGTATCGTGGACAGTATAGCTGATAAACTGAGTTAATGTCACGCAACGATCAAAATATAGAAATAGCAAAGCTCCAAAAGGAGATCATCAGCCGGCTTGGGATCACGCAGGACAATGCCATTTTTAATTTTAAGCAGAAAAATGATGTCGAGCGATTTGATCTGGTGACCATCAATCCCAAGCATGAGCAGTCGTTTCTTTTTCACACCGTACATGGCACTGACCGTGTAGATGCGCTCAAGAAGATGCTCGAATACATCAGCGAGCACTACTCCAAAGAGAGCAGCATGACCATCCAATGGGTCAAGATCGGCGACAATAAACTACATACGTCCTACTTTCGCGCTAAGAACATGTACGAGGCGCTGGATAAGTTCTACTACGAACGGGACATGAACCAGTACAAGATATTCTCCATCACGCTCAATCCGGTAAGTTAGAATTGGTTGGCAGGTGGCGGGTGTCACTTGGCTGAGAATACGATCGGCGTCGTGCTTATCTATATTTTAGGGTTTGACAAATACAATGTATCTTGTATTGTCTCAAGTCTCATATCTATTGTCTAATGTCTCTTTTATGGAAAATTTCACTCCTGTAGCGGACTCAGTATTCACCTCTTTTGAGATAGATCAGAGTTATCTGCCTGTGGCGGAAAATGAAGATGAGCGCTTCCGGGAGCTGAGGAAAGTTTTGATAAGGCGAATAGAAGAACTAATAGAAAAAGACCTCGAGAAGCTGAAATGGATACTCTACCGCATAGATGTGAGCGAGAAAAAAGTCCACGAGGCCCTCACTACCAATGCCCAGCTGCACTATCCTGAGGTGCTCGCCGACCTTATCATCGAAAGGCAAATAGAAAAAGCAGAATCCCGCAAAAAATTTAGCGATGGATCCCCTTCTGACTGGAGTTTTGATGTCTAAAATTTACATTCCTTCTTATATAACCCACAAAGGGTTTAAAACCCTTTG
>PLSN01000474.1 GCA_003165135.1 Bacteroidota bacterium | reverse complement strand
TTAACCGATTTCCTGATCCCCGGTTTCCTGATTTACTTTATATTCATAAACAATAATCCAAAATCAGGCTTATTTTAGCATACAAAATATTCGAACATGAGAATTACTCTGCTCGCTTTTATCTCTCTGATCATATTCAGCAGTTGCAATAACAGCAAGAAGACTGTCCCTGTAGTTGGCTTCATGGATGCCTTTGAGGATAATACCATCGCTCAGGCCAAGCAAGGCTTCATGGATGCAATGAAAAAAAATGGCTACTCAGAAGATCAGAAAACCGTGCAGATCATCTATCGCAATGCTCAAGGGGATATTCCTAAACTCACGCTTTCTATCAAATATTTCATTTCAGAGAAAGTCGATCTGATCGCTACATGCCCGTCTCTGTCTACTATCACAGCATTACAAAGCACAAAAGACATTCCCGTTTTCATGATGGTATCACCAACTCCAGAACTCATGAAGCTGATTGATGCGAGTGGCAAAGCTCCCGCTAATCTCTTCGGAGTGGGTGAGACGCTGGGGTATATTGATACATCATTCTCGCTCATTCCTCAATTAATGCAGTTCCGGCAAAAGGATTTCAGCAGGTTCAGAGTAGGTCTGCTGTATAATCAATCAGAACCACAGTCATCAGAGGCTCTGGCGAGGATCAAACAACTCGCTGAAAGGTTCGATATCGAACTGGTCGCTGAACCTGTGAGCAGCACAGCAGATGTACAATTAGCCACTCAATCATTACTTGCTAAAGGCATTGATGCCTTCTTTGCGAATCCCGACAACATCGTTTTTGGTTCATTTGAGACGATAATCAAAGCATGCGACAATGCTAATGTGCCTGTCTTTACCAGTGAAGCAGGCCTGGTGTCTCGTGGTGCTGTGGCTGCATACGGTGCTGATATTTATCAGTGGGGCTATCAGGCGGGAGAACAGGCTGCTGCTTTTCTAAAAAACAAAAATACAAATGGCCTGCAATGGGAAATGGTGAAGCTGAGAAAGCGTGTTTACAATCCCACTGCTGCTAAAAAATTTAATATCACTGTGCCTGAAAATTTTGAAGCACTGAAATAATGGAATTCTACCTCACCGCTATCATGCTGGGGCTCTGCCTGTCTGCCATGTCGCTGGGTATCTTTATTACGATGAAGATATTCAACATACCCGACATCACAACTGACGGCAGTTACACACTCGGCGCAGTGATCACGGCGGTAATGCTGACAGGACATTGGCATCCTGCTATCATTATCCCCGCAGTGATGGTAGCTGGCGCGATAGCCGGCGCGATCACTGGCCTGATACATACACAGCTCAAAATAGAAGCGCTACTCGCTGGTATACTCGTGATGACAGGTTTGTATTCAATCAATCTCACTATACTCGGCCGCTCCAATGTACCACTGCTGAATGTGACCACCGTCTTTCAGGTCTTTCATATTTTCTCAAATCCTGTCTATAATGATGCGTTTGTCGGCCTGATATTTATCATCATCATCGCTGCGATACTCGCCTATGTATTGATGACGGACTTTGGTATCGCGATGCGTGCTACGGGCAACAGTGCCTCCATGACCCGCGCACTCGGTATCAACAATGACCGCATGAAAATAATCGGCCTCGCTATCGCCAATGCGCTTACTGCACTCAGCGGCTATCTCGTGGCACAGTATCAGAACTTCACCGACATCAATATGGGCATAGGTATCGTCATCACAGGCCTCGGTTCTGTCCTGATAGGAGATGCACTCATTAAATGGTGGAATATCCGCAAAGTATTTGCGCAGCTGGCTATCATCTTAATAGGTAGTATCATATTTCAATTGGTATTAGCATTCACACTCTCCATAGGCATTGATCCGAATATGCTGAAACTCGTCACAGCAGTATTTGTTTTGATCATCGTAAGTATACCAAGAATAAAAGCACTGGCGCAATCATGATCGAACTACAACATATCACCAAGGTCTTTAACAGGAGGCAGTCCAATGAAGTGACCGCACTGAATGATGTGTCACTAAGTGTGCAGAAGGGTGAGTTTGTAGTCGTGATAGGTTCTAATGGCTCAGGAAAAAGTACATTATTTAATGTCCTCGCAGGTGCCGAGACTGCTACAAGCGGGAAGGTGATGATCGAGGGTAAAGACGTGACCAAACTGCATGAATACAAGCGCAGCCAATGGATAGCCCGCGTCTTTCAGAATCCGCTGAGCGGCACGGCACCTGAGCTGAGCATTATAGATAATTTCCGTCTTGCTGCGCTGAGAACTACTCAGAAAAAACTCATGATAGGTGTGAATGATGCATTTAAAAAAATGGTGCGTGACAAAATAGCTACGCTGGGCATGGGCCTGGAGAATAAAATAGAGCAGCAGATGGGCTCCCTATCAGGCGGGCAGCGGCAGGCGCTCACTCTACTCATGAGTGTGATGGACAAAACTGATATTCTCCTGCTCGATGAGCCCACCGCAGCACTCGACCCTCGCAGTGCAAATACGATCCTGCAAACTGCTGATACACTCATCAAAGAATATAAACTCACAGCGATCCTTATCACTCACAATCTCAAAGATGCCTATCAATACGGGAATCGTCTCGTACAAATGAACGAAGGCAAAGTGCTGCGCGACCTTGATACTTCTGCAAAGGCTGCGCTAAAGCAGACTGATCTGTTTGAATGGTTTTCGTGATTCGTAGAGACGCAAGATTTTGCGTCTCAAAAACGTTTGACGGGAGAGAGACGCAAAATCTTGCGTCTCTATTAAAAAAGAAGAAAGAACTCAATAGTNNGACGCAAAATCTTGCGTCTCTACACGACGACATTGATGATTCGGCCTTTAACGAAGATGAATTTCTTTGGTTCGCTGCCGTTGATCCATTTTTGGATTATTTCATTACTCAGGACAGCAGCCCTGACTGATGCTTCATCTAAGTCTAACGCCAGTGGAATCTCGACCCGCACTTTCCCATTGATAGAGACAGGATAGTTGAATGAGCTTTCGACTAAATACTTTTCTTCAATGGTTGGATACTTCGCCTGATGGATGCTGCCGCTATTGCCCAGAGCCTGCCATAATTCTTCTGTCAGGAATGGTGCAAACGGTGCCAGTGCGATCAACAACGGCTCTAATATCTCCCGCTTGGTGCATTTGAGATCGGTGAGTTCGTTCAGGCAGATCATGAACTGGCTCACGCAGGTATTGAACTGCAGGCGCTCAATGTCTTCTGCGATTTTTTTGAGGGTCTTATGCAAAACTTTCAATTCCGCAGGACTAGCTTTTTCATCTGAAAGGTTGAGCTTAATTGTATTTAAGCCCTCCCCTTCGGGGAGGGTTTGGGTGGGGCCGAACAATCTCCAGAACCTTCTGATAAATTTCCCTACGCCGTCTATACCCTGCTGGTCCCAAGGCTTCGACTGATCCAGCGGTCCGAGGAACATCTCAAACATCCTGAAACAATCCGCACCGTATTTTTCTATGACATCATCAGGATTGACGACGTTATATTTTGACTTGGACATTTTTTCGACTTCGGGAACTAATTGAAAACACCTTTCGCCGTTTTCATCTAAATCTTTATTCCATTGAAGAACTTTTGAAATTTCAAACTCGTGGCTAAATTCATTGTGCGTGTCAATATACTCTTTCAATTTGCTTTCGCTAATTCTATCTCTAGTGTCAACTAATAAATGACCATTTCTAATTCTTAAGAATACCGAATGTTTTAATCTATTCCATTTGTGTCCTGCAAATTCAATTGATTCCCATTTCATTTGATCAAACTCTTGATTCGAAGCATCGAAAAAGAACAACTTACATTCGGTCAAATTATTTCTTTCATATTCTTCAGCTCTGATGAAGTATGATTTTCCCTGTATCATTCCCTGATTCACCAGCTTTTTGAAAGGCTCATCGGTAGGCACATAGCCCATATCATAGAGGAATTTATGCCAGAGGCGGGCATAGAGCAGGTGGCCGACCGCATGTTCGCTGCCGCCGAGATAGAGGTCCACACTCTGCCAGTAGTTGAGTTTATCCTTTGAGGCGAATTCCTTGTCATTCTGCGGATCCATATAGCGCAGGAAGTACCAACTCGAGCCTGCATAGCCGGGCATAGTGTCTGTCTCACGCTGACTGCCATCTGGTAGATTGACCCAGGCCTTGTTATTGGCTATCGGAGAGCGTCCGTCACCGGATGGCTTATAGCTGTCCACCTCAGGAAGCCTCAGAGGCAGTTCATCGACAGGCAGCGGATATGGGATGTCATTTTTATACACGATCGGAAACGGTTCACCCCAGTAACGCTGACGGCTGTATGCAGCATCACGCAGACGGTAGTTGACCTTGCGCTTGCCTATCTCCATATCTTCTATTTCATCGATGATGTACTTGATGGCATCTTTTACTTCTTTGCCATTCAGGATACCGCTGTTGATCATCTTGCCGACCTTATCGCCGATCTCGGCGTTTGGATAGGCAGATTTGTCTATCACCTCGATGATAGGCAGGCCAAATTTCTCCGCGAACTTTCTGTCGCGTTCGTCATCGGCGGGCACAGCCATGATAGCGCCTGTGCCATATCCCGCGAGAACATATTCTGCGATATAGATCGGTATTTCTGTATTGGTAAAAGGATTGACCGCATAGCTGCCCGTGAACGCCCCTGTGACTTTCTTCTCCTGTTGACGCTCTACATCGGTACGGCTCTTGACATAGGCGATATAGTCGTCGATCTCTTTTTGTTGAGCAGATGTGGTCAGGGATGCAACGAGCTCATGCTCCGGCGCGATGACCATAAAGGTAGCGCCAAAGATGGTGTCAGGGCGAGTGGTGAAGACAGTAATTTTCCTCACCCCCTGCCCCTCTCCGAAGGAGAGGGGTGAAACAGCCTTCGTCTGTATATCCTTTATCTCGGATATTGGAGAATCGATACGTTCATTAAGTTGTGAAACCTTAGATTTTATTTTTTTAAGTACATTTTGGAGGTCATTAAATACTTCATTATTCATAAACCGAATAACAGTAAATCCATGTTGGTTTAACACCAATGCCCTTAACTCATCTTCTTCTTTTGTAAATTCATGAATATCTCCATCGACCTCTACAATAAGTCCTTTGAATAGACACACAAAATCAACAATATACTTATCAATCAAATGCTGCCTCCTGAATTTGAATCCTAATTTTTCATTTCTGATTTCCTGCCAAAGCTTTTCTTCCGCTTCCGTGGGTTCCTTTCGATGTTGCTTTGCGTGTTCTAAATTCTTGGCACTGGTTTCTGCTTCGCCTGTCATATATCGTGCAGGTCCAGTCCCCCTCTCCTTCGGAGAGGGGCTAGGGGTGAGGATTGTATTCGCATTACCCTCTCCTTTGGAGAGGGTTTGGGAGAGGTGGAATTGTATTAGCGCCCCCTCGCTCCTGCCGATCCAGTTACGCTGCATATCTTTCATCGCCTCGGTCCAGTCGAGTGTATCCAGCCCAGCGAGCAGCCTGTCAGCATACTCTGTGATGCGCAGAAACCATTGACGCATCTTACGGCGCTCCACCGGATAGCCGCCACGTTCTGACTTGCCGTCTTTGACCTCATCATTTGCCAGCACAGTGCCTAGCGCCTCGCACCAGTTCACCTCGCTGTAACTCTGATACGCGATACGATAATGCATGAGTATTTTTTCCTGTTCCTCTACAGAGAAATTATTCCACTCGACATCTGTGAACTCATCATGGTCTGCCTTGTCATGTTGCGGCCAGTTTTGACAGCCATTTTCTGCGAAGTATGATTCAAGCGTAAAAATATTTTCTGCTTTATTCATTTTCCGATTGTACCAACTATCAAAAAGTTGCAGAAATATCCACTGTGTCCATTTGTAATACTCTGGCTCACAGGTTTTAACCTGCCTGCTCCAGTCATAACTGAAACCTATCTTATCCAGCTGCGAGCGATAGGTCTTGATGGCTTTTTCGGTAGTGACCAATGGAGGTGTACCTGTTTCGATAGCATATTGCTCGGCAGGCAGGCCGAACGCATCATAGCCCATAGGGTGAAGCACGTTGAAGCCTTTCAGTCGTTTATAACGGGCATAAATATCCGAGGCCACATATCCCAGCGGATGGCCCACATGCAGACCCGCACCACTCGGATAGGGAAACATATCCAGCACATAGTATTTGGGAAGGCTGGTATCTTCTGAAATCTTGTAAATTCCATTGTTCTCCCATTCTTTCCGCCACTTTTCCTCTACTTTTCTAAAGTCAAAATCCATCCGCCTTATCTTTTTTATTATCTTTAAATATAACTAAACAGGTCCATTTCCGTAAATGAACCGGATTTCGCTCCCAAACTCTCCAATGGGGGACCTGAATACAAGTAATCGTGTAGAATTTCATCTACAGCAAAATATTCCAGGGTATTGGTAGGCAAATTGTCCTTTATCGCTAAAAATCCCCAAAATTGATGAGAATAAACAGCTCTTTGGTCAGGTTAACATCTTAATTTGCCGAGAAATCGGCAGGTTTGTTAAATTTGCATCCCAATTCCCAAAAGTGCAATTATATCACGAATAAATTAAGTGTCAATTGAAAAAAATATTTTGTGCCATAGTCATCCTCCTTTTCGCCATAGGAAGTCATGCCCAACAGACATCCGTCGATCAAGGTGAGAAATACCGGGAATTGCTGCACCTATTGGATGCATACTATACAGATACGGTCAATAATGAGAAGCTGACCGATGTGGCTATCTCTAAGGTGCTGGAGGAACTCGACCCACATAGTACCTATATCCTGGCCAAAGATCTCAAAAGGACAGACGAGCCACTGGTAGCAAATTTTGAGGGAATAGGTGTGACATTCCAGCANNACGATACCATCATAGTACTTGAGGTGATCCCTACCGGGCCATCTGAGAAGGTCGGCATACTGGCTGGTGATAAGATCGTACAGATCAACGATACCACAGTGGCAGGCATCAAAATAGATAATGATGGTGTGATCAAGCGCCTCCGCGGCCCTAAAGGCACAAAGGTGAAGGTCGGCATACAGCGTCATTCATCAAATGAACTTATACCATTCACCATCACCCGCGACAAAATACCTATCTACAGTATTGATGCTGCTTATATGGCTGACGCTACCACTGGATATATCAAGCTTTTAAGGTTCTCGGCATCATCAATGACTGAGTTCTTTGCAGCAGTAGATAAGCTCAAAAAACAAGGTATGACCGACCTCATCATGGACCTGCAGGGCAATACCGGCGGCTATCTGATGACTGCCATACAGCTTTGCAATGAGTTTCTGGGAGATAAAGAACTGATCGTATATACTCAGGGTGCGCACGCTAAACGCGAAGACTACTACTCTGACAACAAAGGCTCGATGAAAGAAGGCAAGCTGATAGTATTGATAGATGAAGGTTCAGCGTCTGCCAGTGAGATCTTCTCAGGATGTATGCAGGACCTCGACAGGGGGCTGGTGATAGGCAGAAGGAGCTTTGGCAAAGGCCTGGTGCAGAAACCTTATCCTTTCCCTGACGGATCAGTAGTGAGGCTCACGGTAGCTCACTACTACACACCTAGCGGCAGGTGTATCCAGCGTCCTTATGACAAAGGAAAAAAGGATTACTATGATGAATATACCAAGCGCCTTAAATCAGGCGAGCTTTTTGGGACAGATACCCTCAATTTCCCTGATTCATTAATGTTCTATACTAAAAATCATCGCAAGGTATTCGGTGGTGGTGGTGTAGTACCTGAAATATTTATCCCTATCGATACGTCTTTAAACTCACCATACTATCAGGGTATCAGGGGCAAAGGAATACTGAATTCGTTCTGCCTGGAATATGTAGATAAGAACAGGCAGCGACTGAAAGACAGGTATCCTAATGAAGACGACTTTGTAAAAAACTTCACTGTGGATAATGATATGCTAGAACAGATGTATAAAATGGGCGACAAGGACAGTGTGAAAAGGGATACCGAACAAATGGAAAGGTCCAGGCCACTTTTCCTTAATCAGATCAAGAGTCTGCTGGCACGTGATATGTTTGACAATGTGGCCTTTTGGCGCGTGGCAAATGAAATGAATGATTCCTACAAAAAAGCAGTGCAAGTGATGCATAGTGACAAATTTGAGATACTGAAGCCCAACAAAAAGGAGCTGAGGAAAATGGAAAAGGAGCAAAAGAAAAAGCCAAAAGGCGCAAATGAATAAATTGAAAATAAGAAGTCAAAAAATATGATCAAGATCGGATTATTCTATGGTACCGACACCGGCAATACCGAGACCATAGCTAAAGAAATAAAGAAGAAACTGGAAGCTAAACTAGGCGAAGGCACTGTGGACATGCTGGAGATATACAAGAAGAAAAAAGAGGATATGGACAAATATGACATCCTGATCCTCGGTATGCCTACCTGGTATGACGGCGAGCTGCAGGGAGACTGGGAGGAGTTCATCCCCGAGATGGAGAAAGTAGATTTCACCAATAAGAAAGTGGCATTCTTTGGCCTCGGCGACCAGTATGGCTATGCAGCGTATTTCTGTGATGCATTGGGTGTATTCGCTGATATAGTCGAAAAAAATGGAGGCAAACTTTCAGGTATGTGGCCGGTCAAAGGCTATGAGCATGATGAGTCAAAGGCCCAGCGCGGCGATAAATTCGTTGGCCTCTGCCTCGACACTGACAATCAGGATGAGCTCACCAATGAGCGTATAGATGCATGGCTCCCGCAGGTACTCCAAGAGTTTGGCATAGCTGTACCGGCTTAGTATTATCCTAGACTGGTTCAGGCAAATAGCCTCATTTTGTTTACTTTTACTTTCATGCTGCTCCGCACGACCATATCACTTTTCCGCAAGGACCTGCTCATTGAGTTCAGGAATAGATATGTTATCGGCGGAATCGCACTGTATGTACTTTCATCTGTCATGGTGATCTATTTCTCGTTGAATTATAACGACAGCATCAAACAGCTCAGTCCTGTGATCTGGGGCATATTTTTCTGGTTGATCATCCTTTTCAGCTCTATCAATGCCATAGCCAATGGCTTCTTTCGTGAACCTGAGGGACGCAGTCATTACTATTACTATATCGCTAGTCCGCAGGCCATCATCCTGTCTAAACTGCTTTACAACTTCATCTTTACTATACTGCTTATCACACTAGCGTTTGTCGTCTTTGCTGTGATGATCGGCAATCCGGTTACCAATTTACCGCTGTTCTTTGCCACTGCCCTGCTGGGTGGTACCGGGTATTCATTTCTCTTTACCCTGATGGGTGCCATAGCTTCCCGTGCGGGAAATAACGCCACACTGGTCGCAGTGCTGGGATTTCCCATCATTATTCCGCTGTTGATTTTTATCACAAAGCTCACTGCAGCCGCTATAGGCGAAAGCGAGTTCACCAATGAAGCATTTACAAACATGGCACTACTCGGTGCATTTGATGTCATTCAATTGCTGCTGGCATACGTGCTTTTTCCATATATTTGGCGCGATTAAAAACAACTCCTGCTCATTTCTATGATAGAGCTTCTCAAAAAAACATGGTGGAAATACACAACAGTGGCAATCCTGCTGTATGTATTGATCGGCGGGCTGCTGGTGCCACTGGGCCCGGGTATCACTTCGGTATTTCCGATCACATTTTCGTCTGATACTACTGTTGATTTTACACTCCGTGGATTTAACACGCATTTTAAAGATGCCGCTGATGTACAGGTCTGGTTTAAGAATGGTACGGATTTCTATTGCGCAGATAAAACTACTGTAGTCGAAAACGGTTTGCTAAAAATAGTATTCAGTTTCCCGTAAAAGAGCACAAATAAACTGATCGGAAAAAGTTTTGACCTTGTAATTAATGACAAACTCGACGGCACAGTTTCTATCCGTGATGCGGTGACTGTATTTCCTAGTCAGGTAGCAGACTCTACTGCTGATTCAACACAAATTAAAGCGACCTGCTCGCCTGAAGTAGCTGTGGCAAAATTCTCTCAGTTTGCCTTTCCATATCGAGAGATATTGTACCAGTCCATCCGCAATACTTTCTACCATGTACCGATGTGGTTTGCTATGATGCTGATACTGATATTCTCTACCGTATATAGTGTTCGCTATCTCAACAAAGGGCGCATAGAAGACGACATACTGGCATCTCAGGCAGTGAATGTAGCCCTGATGTTCGGAGCGCTCGGCCTCGCTACCGGTATGACATGGGCGACCTATACCTGGGGCGAGCCCTGGCCAAATGACCCCAAGCTGAATGGTGCTGCTGTAGGGGTGATTATCTATATGGCATATATAGTGCTGCGCGGCTCGCTAACTGACGAGATCAAACGAGCCAAGATCAGTGCCGTTTACAATGTTTTTGCTATCGTGATCTTCACGCTTTTCATCTTTATCATACCGAGGCTGACCGATTCGCTGCATCCGGGCAATGGCGGCAATCCTGCTTTCAGCAAATATGATCTGGATAGCCATTTACGCCTGTTCTTTTACCCGGCTGTGATAGGCTGGTCAATGCTTGGATTCTGGCTATTATCGATCGGCGTGCGCATTAAATTATTAGAGTCAAAAAAATCGTCACAATGAGAAAAATAACACCATTTTTTTTATCATTAATACTCAGCTTATCTGCTGCTGCTCAAGGCGAACAAGCATCTTCAAGCCTGATGCGCAGCCATCTGAAAATGTATGTGGTAGTCGCTGTTTTAGTAATCATATTTGCAGGCATAACCCTGTTTCTTTTCTCCCTCGAAAGAAGATTGAAGAAACTCGAGGATAATAGTAAATAAATCGATAACATAGTGTAAAAGAGACATTAAGATGTCGTAANNCTTTTTACCCTAATATAATTTGTAAATCCAAAAAATCGGTTTTACTTCGAACTGCGCTTCCGAAAGGCTGTAGCACATTTTTCACTAAACATTAATTTATGTCTGAAAAGAAAAGTCCTAAGCTTGACCTAAAAGAACTCAGTTTCTCCCAATCAGTTTCCTATTATTTTGACAAAGCAGCTCCCCATACCAAGGCCCCGAATGGCCTGCTCGAACAGATCAAAGCGTGTAACTCTATTTATAAAATGAATTTCCCTGTCAAGTTCGGGGATGAGATCCGTGTGATAGAAGCATACCGGGTGCAACACTCACACCACCGTATGCCGACCAAAGGTGGTATTCGCTACTCACTCCAGGTAGATCAGGATGAAGTAATGGCGCTCGCTGCCCTCATGACCTATAAATGTGCTATCGTAGATGTGCCTTTCGGTGGTGCCAAAGGCGGTATCAAGATCTCGCCAAGAAATACACCACCAGAGGTGATCGAAGCAGTGACACGTCGCTATACTACTGAGCTGATCAAAAAGAACTTTATCGGGCCCGGTCTCGATGTACCTGCACCTGACTATGGTACAGGCGAAAAAGAAATGGCGATCATCATGGATACCTATATGACCATGAAACCCGGCGATGTAGACGGATATGCCTGCGTGACTGGTAAGCCAGTAAGCCAAAATGGTATACACGGACGGACGGAAGCTACAGGAC
Organism: Bacteroidota bacterium; assembly: GCA_003165135.1. GTDB lineage: Bacteria > Bacteroidota > Bacteroidia > Chitinophagales > LD1 > UBA1941. The sequence goes on along the minus strand of PLSN01000474.1, from coordinate 180 downwards.
GCGGTGTAGTATACGCTCTCAATCAGGTATGCAGCTATGCCGATGATATGAAGAAGATAGGTTTAACTACTGGATTGGCAGGAAAACGTGTCGTCATTCAAGGCCTCGGCAATGTGGGATACCATACAGCCAATATCATCACTCAGTATGGCGCAAAAGTAATAGCCATATCAGAATCAG
>PLSN01000106.1 GCA_003165135.1 Bacteroidota bacterium | reverse complement strand
GTCACAAGGTCTTCAGCTTTTACATTTTTCAGCTCCTCATTGCTCAGCACATCATTGAAAGGATTCTTAGCGCCATAACCACCATAGTTGATCAATCCCTGAAAGAGGATATTGTCTTTGTCGAGCTTGGCATCTGCGCGTTTCTTGATCAGGTCTGCCACCATACGGTCATATACTGCCTGATCAGGTTTGACATTGGCGAGCATATATTCAAATAGCTTTACACCTTTATCAAAATTCTCCTCGAGGCCCGACAGGGTCACATATACCTGATCGCGTGATGAGTTGACCCTAAAGACAAGGGCGAGTTTATAAAACTCCTGCTTCAGCTGAGCAGCGTCATATTTGTCAGTGCCGAGATATGGCAGATAGTTGAATGCAAGACCGAGTTTTTTGTTGTTGTCAGTGCCCATATCAAAGATATAGTTCACCGAGAATGTCTTATTGACATCATTATGGATATAATCCACCTGTACGCCTTTGGCAAGTTTGCCATGCTTGATATCGTTGGCGAAATCGCAGAACTTAGCTTCACCTTTGCCAAAAGGAATCGAGTCGATGTGCGCGCGGAATGCAGACACCGAGTCTTTATTGAGCACTACCGGCGTGATCTGCGGTTTTTCCACCTTGAATAGCTGCGGCTCACCCATACGCTTGTAGCATACAGCATAGTTATTACCGTAGTTTGCGTTGGCAAATTTTACTACATCGTCCTTAGTGATCTTAGAGAGTTCATCTATCTCATGCCTTTTCTTTTCGAGCGGGATATCTTTTACAAAAGCAAATACCACGTCAAACACACGGCCCTCATTGGACTCGGCCTGTTTCATCATATCGAGTTTCATATTGTCGATGATAGCGGGCAGCAGCCAGTCAGGGAAACGGCCCTGCTTGACAGAATCTATCTGAGACAGCAGCAGGTCTTTTACTTCCTCGAGCGACTGGCCCTCTTTAGGCTGGCCATATAGTTTCTGTACGGTATAGTCTTTGTTGTCGTTGTATTCACTATGTGCATCTATGACCCTTTGTTTGAGTTTCAGGTTGAGGTCGATCAGGCCCGAACCTTTGCCATTGGCGAGGATGGCATCGATGAGTTTGACATAGAGATAGTCTTTGCTATCAGCACCACCGAAGCGATAGCCGATATATACATGCTCAGGTTCGTGTCCGAATGTCTGTGTAAAGAGCGGCTTAGTGATCTCCACCGGTGGAGCTTTGACGAACTTAGGCACTTCTTTTTCTTTCCATGAGCCGAAATATTTTTCTATCAGCGCGATAGTCTTGTCAGGATCGAGGTCACCGCTCAGCACTATGGCGCAGTTATTCGGCACATAGTAGGTGTCAAAATAATGATGGATATTGACCATCGACGGATTTTTCAGGTGTTTGCTGAGGCCGATAGTGGTCTGCGAACCATAAGGATGGTTTGGCATAAGAAGAGAGTCGACAGCCTGTGCTGACCACTCTGCGTCTTCGGCAGTATTGCGATTAAACTCTTCATAAACCGCCTCCAGCTCTGTGTGAAATATACGCAGCTCCAGGTCCTGAAAACGGTCGCCCTCTATCGCAAGCCATTTCTCTAGGCTGTTTGACGGGATGTCATTGATATAGCAGGTCAGGTCACGGTCTGTAAAAGCATTTGTGCCTTTAGCACCGAGCGAAGCGACCATCTTGTCGTATTCATTTGGTATGGCCCATTTGGATGCCTCGTATGATACAGAGTCGATCTCTTTGTAGATAGCTTTCTTTTTGATCTCATCAGGTTCGAGCCTTCTCTCCTCAAACAGATCAGAGAGCCTATCGAGATATGGCTTCTCTTTATCATAATTCACTGTGCCGAAGTGAGCAGTGCCCTTAAAAAGCATATGCTCCAGATAGTGCGCCAATCCTGTGGTCTGCGGCGGATCATATTTGGAACCGGCCTTGACCGTGATGGCGGTCTGTATACGTGGCGCATTTTTATTGACGGAGAGATAGACCGTCAGCCCGTTCTTGAGCTTGTATTCCTTGACAGGAAAATAGTTGCTTGAATCATCTGCCCCTTCGAGCGGTTTGTCCCGATGGCAGGACGATAAGACGGTGGCTAAGACGCCGATAAAAATGAGCAGTTTGAATTTCATGGATATTGAATTTTGATTTAAACCTAGCGTTTTAAATGTAAATGGCAAAAATGATTAGGCCTGAGGTGCCCACATTCGGCCCTCCCAACCCTCAAAGGGTTCAGAACCCTTTGAGGGTTATTAGCAAGTTTATGCGGATTATTGGTCAAAGCCATTCTCATAGCCCGCGATCTTAATTTCGCGGATAGAGTTCTCTACTTTTTCGCGGAGCTGGTCTTTATATGTCTGTAGTTTTTTTGCCAAAGCATGATCAGAGGTCGCGAGTATCTGTGCTGCGAGTATACCTGCATTGCGGGCGCCATTGAGCGCGACAGTCGCGACAGGTACGCCTGATGGCATCTGAAGAATAGAGAGTACGGAGTCCCATCCGTCTATCGAGTTGCTTGATTTGATCGGCACGCCTATCACAGGTAGTATGGTCAGCGATGCTACCATGCCCGGCAGATGTGCTGCGCCGCCTGCTCCTGCTATGATGACCTTCAGCCCACGCTCTGCGGCTTTTTTGGCATATTCGGCCATCCGGTCAGGGGTGCGGTGTGCACTGACCACTGTCAGTTCGAAGGTCACCCCTAGTTCTCTCA
>PLSN01000500.1 GCA_003165135.1 Bacteroidota bacterium | reverse complement strand
TGACAAGAATAGGTATGTGATCAGTTATTTCAATACCAAAGAAGATGCCGAGACATTCATTACTGAACTCAGAAAGCTAGGGGTGAGGGGTGCTTTTGCTGCCAAATATGAAAATGGCCAAAGGATATTTGAAACCACAAAGAAAGATAAAACTAAACCGGCCTCTGACAAACCAGTCACAAGCACAAAGAAAAAGGTACCGCTAAAAAAGAACTAGACCCAGCCGTTATTTTTTAGGAGGGTTGAGTTTATTGAGAAGTGCAACTACATCTGTAGTCACATCCAGTCCTTTATCCCTGTATAGAATAGCGCCCCCTTTTTGGTAGGACAGTACATAAGCTAGTTTATGGTCCTTGGTGTAGTCCTGAAGTACACTGTCTATTTTGCCATATATTTCTATGTTAAATTGGGTCATTTCATTCTGAAGCATCTGAGCACCATTGTCCCTTTGTTGCTCCAGTTTGCTCTTCTTTTCCATGAGCGCCTGCTGAGCCGCTTCGCCTTCTGACTGGGTCATGGTCTGGGCCTTTTGCTGAAACTGATATGCTTCACGCTGAAGGGATTCCATGCCGGAGCTTAAAGTAGCTTCAAGGTTCTTTTGTTCCTTTTCGAAAGAAGCCTTTTTATCCTTATAGTATATATATTCAGTCTCCAGGCTATCCAGATCTACATATGCTATTGTTGACCCGGGGGAACTGGTATTGACAGAAGCAGTGCCACTAGTTTTTGGACCTTCAGATTTGCAATCCCTAAAGTGTAGAAAAAAAAGGACTCCGATAGCTAAGGCTAAAACACCATTAATGATCCAGGATAAATTTTTCATTGTTAAATTATTTTTAGAAGGAGGTAAATTTAGAATAAGATATCAAATCGCTAAAGAAAAGAAAGAAGATGTATTACTGGTCTATAGTTGTATTAGTAATCGAATAGATACATAGGGGAGTTCAAGTTCTTAATATCTACTTAACATAATATTAATTATAGTAAAAAATGTTTCTAATTAATTGATAACCAAAGGTGATCACTTNNTTCAATAGTATTGAGTGCCTTTTTGATCTCTGCATCATCAGGCTTTGCGGCGTTGGCTTTTTCCAGATAAGGTTTGGCCTGCAGGAAGATCGCATCACGCTGAACTTTGAGCTCATCATACTTTTTGATGTCTTCTTTGCTTGATCCCAGAGCATTCATTTGCTCCTGTACAGGTTTAGTACGGTTGAATATCAAACCACCCAAACCATAGTTTCCAGCGAAACTATTGGGATCCAGAACGATGATATTCTCATATACCTTACGAGCATTGGCTGTATCCTTGATCTGGTCATATGCGACTCCCAGGGCAGACTGGATCTCAACATTCTTTGGATCTTGTTCAGCTGCCTTCTGAAGGTAACTTATAGCATCTGAGAATTTACCATCTGCCATAAAGAAATTGATCTTGTCGATCAGGAGTTCCTTTTCGGATGGATATTTTGCCAGACCCTCATCGGTATACTTTTTGGCCGATTCGATATCCTTTGTTTTCTTATACAGCGCTATAAGTGAAACATAAACCTTCGCATCCGTAGCCGTTGAAAGCAGCTTTTTATAAATGGTAATAGCATCTGCATAATCATTATCATATTCAGCAGATAAGCCGGCATTACCTAAAGCTTTGCTTACAGTTTCCGGATCCCCTTTTTGCCCCTTTGCCACCAATATGTCATATACGTCCGAAACAGCGCTAAAACGAATATATGCTCCATGGTAATCCTTCTTTTGATAGGAAGTTACTGCATCATTAAACATATTATTGATCAGTACCTGAAGATAGGTATATACATCACTCCAATCTTTGAACTTCGGGTCATTCAACTCCTTTAGCTTTTGATAAGATTTCAAAGCTTCCAGACCCGCTGTCGGATATTTATCTGTCAAAGTCTTCTCTGTGCTAATGGTTTGGTATATTTTGGCGCGGTACCACCAGGCCTTTGATGAACCTGAAGTAGATGGATCAGCCACAGCAATGTCTATATTTGCGGCAGCCTGCACCAGATTCGAAGACTCACCCTTACTTTTAGCCTCACCGACTTCCGTCGGCTGATTGTAGGCTTCCAGGTAATTGTATGCAGAGATCACTTTCCCGTTTTGCGAAAAGGCAGATACTGTTAAAAACAGTACAAAACTGCCTAAAAAAAGCTTTTTCATATGAAAATGTTTAGTTTTTTGAAGATTTAGTTGATTTCTCTATTAATTGAAATACCAAGCTAATGTGTTATGATATTATTCAACTGTCTCACCACTAGTATCTGCAGCTCCTAATTCTCCATCCTCTTCAGGATTGAAGGTCAGCTTGCCGTTTACTATGTTTGTGATAGCCGCGATACTGTCCGATTCATCCAGTTTGATCAGCCTGACCCCCTGTGTAGCACGGCCCATTACCCTTAGCTGTTCGACAGCCAAACGTATCGCAATACCTGATTTATTGATAATCATAATATGGTCATTGTCAGTTACATTTAGTATTCCAACTAAATCTCCGGTTTTAGGTGTACGTTTAAGGGTGGTGACTCCTTTGCCACCCCGGTTTGTGATACGGTAGTCCTCCAGATCGGTACGTTTGCCATATCCCTTTTCGGAGATCACGAGGATAGTTTCTTCTTTATTTTCCGGATTGACTGTTATCATACCAATCACATAATTCAGTCCATCATCGTCATTCAGGTCAACTCCTATAACCCCGCTGGCCGTTCTGCCCATCGAGCGTNNGGTAGCCAAGATGATCTCGGCCTTGCCATTGGTCATGCAAACCTGGACCAGTTCGTCGCCCTCGCGAATCTCGATTGCGTTTACACCACCCTTGCGAACATTGCTATATGCCTTTAAAGTCGTTTTCTTTATAATGCCATTCTTCGTGCAGAATATCAGATA
>PLSN01000350.1 GCA_003165135.1 Bacteroidota bacterium | reverse complement strand
AAGCGAAGAAATGCATCACAACCTTCCGCGGGGGCTGACCATTGGTGCTTTTCTCTGACAGGGGCATATACCATCTCCCAGGATTGAACCATGAGTCACTTTCACTGATGTGGCCCTGTTAGCCCAGCCGAGATTGTTCAGATTAGGTACATCAGATGTCAGCTGGGTAGAAGCGCCGGTATAGTTGGGGCCTTCAAATAACTCGACTGTCCATCCGTCGGGCACCCTGACAGAAGCGATGTGCTGTGTCCAGTTGGCCTGACAGCGGTAGCCGTCCAGACTCGGATACGAAGCTGTCAATGCCACGATCCCGCCGGAATAATCAGGGGTCAGATAGGCTGTCGGCACCTGAGAGAATGCTGTACAAAAGCCAGCCATTATCAATGCCATTATCAGAATTTTTTTCATATCGTTTTATTTTTTATAAATGTATAATTTAAATACAATACCGGGCTGATAACCCTGCCAATCAAGTTAAATAATTATATAAGTCAGCAATGCAAATTTAGCACAAATGCCCTAAATAACAAAACATCAGCCCTGTCAGTGAGGGGCTTTTTTCTGCCGATCTGAGCGACATCAACGTTTATCGGTCGAAGAGGAAATGCAGGAAGGGCCGGAACCCTGATAGCATGGGGCTCAGGGCATACCGGGCATGATTGATTTTCGAATTGGTTTTCGCNNAATAAGAAAAAAAGAACAGTTTTATTGGGCTTCACGCTCGGTCGAAAATCAATTATCGGCCATTTTATTTTATGATAGCAATGATAGTAAAGTAACACAGAAATGTGCCTTTCAGTCAGGAGGTCAGGGATAAAGAAGGGGTTAAGCTTGACACAAGAAGTCTGTGCAAAGGCTGTGCTTCATTCCTGCGCCAGATAGTGTTAGTTTTGGTAAGCTCAAAGCTTACCACATTTAAGGCCGAAGGTGGAACCTTCGACTAGATGGGGATTGAGTCTTAGGAAACTACATTCCATTCAAACATGTCTTTGAAATCCTCAAAACATTCCTTGCAAATCCATCTGTAATTACCCTCAGTGGCAAATCCTTCATGAAGTGCATCATGTGGCTGCTCCATGAATTTTGCCCAGCAAAACTCACAGTGGTCATGATCCCAATCATCACGATATTTCGTATAGGTCTTACGATAGAAGGTCAAACCCTTCAGGTATTTTAGCTGATTAGTAAGTCTCCAATCATTTTGTTCGATCATGGCAGCTGTATTATAGCAAGAGTGTTGTGTATTCCATTTTCAAATCTTCAAATTAGCCATCAGCACATTCTGTATTCAATACCCCAGATTAGGCCCCAGCCAGCGCTCCATATCTTCTATAGTGCGGCCTTTGAGTTTGGCGATATGCTCGACCTGGTCTTTGGCTATCTTGCCCACACCAAAATATTTCACCTCGGGATGCGCGAAGAACCAGCCACTCACAGATGCAGTCGGGAACATAGCATATGAAGAAGTAAGTTCGATGCCTGTATTCTTCTCGGCATCGAGCAGCTTCCATATAGTTGGTTTCTCTGTGTGGTCGGGGCAGGCTGCATAGCCCGGCGCGGGACGGATGCCACGGTATTTCTCAGCGATCAGGTCTTCATTAGTCAGCTTTTCATCAGGCGCATATCCCCACCATTCTTTGCGCACTCGTTCGTGGATGCGCTCTGTCAGCGCCTCTGCGAGACGGTCCGCGAGCGCCTTGATCATGATAGCAGAATAGTCATCTAGATCCTTTTCAAACTCAGCGACCTTCTTGTCTACACCTATGCCGGTGGTCACAGCAAATGCACCGATATAGTCCTGTCTGCCGGAATCCTTTGGCGCGATGAAATCACTCAGTGATATGTTGTGTTGCGTGCCTTGCTTTTTGACCTGCTGGCGCAGCTGATGAAAGGCGAGATCTGTGCCCTCGACCACGATAGATTCATCCTCCGTATGCGCCGGGAAGATACCTATCACGGCCTTTGCGGTGAGCCACTTCTCTTTGATGAGTTGCTTCAGCATCGCATTGGCATCATCGAAAAGTTTCTTTGCTTCGACACCATATTTCTCACTTTCCAATATACGTGGGTAAGTGCCGCCGAGGTCCCATGTCGAGAAGAACGGCGACCAGTCTATATAGTCCACCAGTTCGGCGAGCGGATAGTCTTCAAATACTTTCACCCCGAGGAAATTGGGTTTTGTAATGTCCGCACGGCCCCAGTCTATCGGGTATTTATTCGCGCGTGCCTGCGCCAGTGTGACATACTCCACATCAGATTTGCGAGCGAGAAATTTCTCACGCATGTCGTCATATTCCACACGTGTATCTTTTGCAAATGATACTCCCGTGTCCTTGCTGAGCAGATTGCTCGCCACTGTCACGGCCTTTGATGCATCGAGCACATGTATCACCGGTCCTGAGTATGCAGGGGCGACCTTCACAGCCGTATGCAGCCTGGATGTAGTAGCACCACCGACCATCAGCGGCAGTTTGAATCCCTGACGCTCCATCTCTTTGGCTACATGCACCATCTCATCGAGCGATGGCGTGATCAGGCCACTTAGACCAATAATGTCAGCACCGACTTCACGAGCTTTGTCGAGTATTTTGTCAGCAGGGACCATCACGCCGATATCCACGATCTCGTAGTTATTACATGCGAGCACTACACCGACGATATTCTTTCCGATGTCGTGTACATCACCTTTCACGGTAGCGAGCAGAATTTTTCCTGCGCCTGATTTGTCAGAGTTTTTGAGTTTCTCCGCGGCCAGATACGGCTCCAGATATGCCACAGCTTTTTTCATTACACGTGCAGACTTGACTACCTGCGGGAGAAACATTTTCCCCGCACCAAAGAGATCTCCAACCACGTTCATCCCCGCCATCAGCGGGCCCTCAATGACATGCAGCGGCAGTGCATATTTCTGTCTGGCCTCCTCTGTATCTGCGTCGATATGTTCTACTATTCCTTTTATCAGTGCATGTGCAAGGCGTTCTTCCACAGTTCCTTTGCGCCATTCTTCATCGGCGACTTGTACTTTATCTTTCTTGCCGACTGTTTCAGCAAAGGCTAACAGTCGTTCGGTCGCGTCATCTCTCCTATCAAGCAGTACATCTTCAATCCTTTCCAGCAGGTCTATCGGAATATCATCATACACTTCGAGCATAGCAGGATTTACGATACCCATGTCCATGCCGTTTTTGATCGCATGATATAGGAAAGCCGAGTGCATCGCCTCTCGCACCGGATTATTGCCCCGGAAAGAAAACGAAACATTGCTCACACCGCCGCTCACATGCGCGCCCGGAAGGTTTTCGCGGATCCATTTGGTAGCGCCAAAAAAGTCAAGTGCATTCTTACGGTGCTCCTCCATGCCCGTCGCGACCGGAAATATATTCGGATCAAAAATGATATCCTCTGCCGGGAAACCCACCTGCTCAGTGAGTATTTTATACGACCTCTCGCATATCTGTATCCTGCGTTCATAGCTGTCTGCCTGGCCTTGTTCATCAAAAGCCATCACGATCACAGCAGCGCCATATTGTCTGACGAGATTGGCCTGACGGATAAATTCCTCTTCGCCGCCTTTGAGCGAGATAGAGTTGACGATGCCTTTTCCCTGCAGACATTTCAGTCCCGACTCTATTATCTCAAACTTAGACGAATCCACCATCACAGGCACTTTGGCAATGTCGGGCTCGGAGGCAGTGAGATTGATGAAACGTTTCATCGCGTCCACGCCATCGAGCATGCCTTCATCCATATTGATGTCTATCACCTGCGCGCCGCCTTCGACCTGGTCATTAGCTATAGAGAGCGCATCATCGTATTTATTTTCTTTGATGAGTTTCAGAAATTTCGCTGAACCTGTTACGTTGGTACGCTCACCGATATTCATGAAATTTGACTCTGCGGTCAGTGTCACAGGCTCCAGTCCTGACAGCTGCATGAACTTGATACGTTTAGGTTTCACACGTGGCTGGTACTTTGCTGCTACCTCCGCGAAGACCTTGATGTGGTCAGGGGTAGTGCCGCAGCAGCCGCCGATGATATTGACAAATCCCGACTTAATAAAATCCTCAACATCCTCGCCCATCATGACAGGTGTCTCATCATAGCCGCCGAAAGCATTTGGCAGGCCTGCATTCGGATAGCAGGACACCCAGGTGTGAGATACGTTTGACAAGGTTTCGATATATGGGCGCATGTCTTTAGCTCCAAGTGCACAGTTGAGGCCCACGGAGAATAAGTTTGCATGTTTGACCGATATCCAGAATGCCTCTGTGGTCTGCCCGCTGAGTGTACGTCCGCTCGCATCGGTGATGGTGCCCGACACAGAGACAGGCAGGTTTGTGCCTTTTTCTTTTTGTACATTTTGTATGGCAAATAGCGCCGCTTTGCAGTTGAGCGTGTCAAACACCGTCTCTACCAGCAGCCAATCAGCCCCGCCATCTATCAGACCATGTGCCTGCTGAGAGTATGCCTCCACCAGCTGATCAAAAGTGATGGCACGATAGCCCGGATTATTGACATCAGGAGAGATAGATGCAGTACGATTCGTAGGGCCAAATGCTCCAGCTACAAAACGAGGCTTATCAGGATTAGCTTTATTGAATTCTGCTGCTACTTCTTTAGCGATCTTGGCAGACTCATAGTTTAGTTGATAGGCGAGATGCTCCAGCTTATAGTCCGCCTGCGCAATGGTTGTGGATGAAAAAGTATTGGTCTCGACGATGTCAGCGCCCGCAGCGAAATACTGGCGGTGTATTTCTTTGATGATCTCAGGCCTGGTGATAGAGAGCAGGTCATTATTGCCGCGCAAGTCATGGGCATGATCTCTCAGCAGCTGACCTCGAAAGTCTGCTTCCGTCAAAGTATACCGCTGTATCATCGTGCCCATTGCTCCGTCGAGAACGAGTATTTTTTCTTCCGCCAGTTGTTGTAAATTTTTCATTGCATTAAAGCCCCATCTAAATCTTCCCCAAAGGGGAAGACTTTAATACATCGGGTATGTATTCGCCTTTAAATATTATTATCAAGAAATATGAGTGGGTGCAGCATAGTATATATATACTGTTATCTCTCTACCACATATATAACATGGTAGCAGGAATTAGCACCTGCTGCTGCCGAAACTGCTTTTAAGCTTGATCCCGGCAAGGGTTGCTAAGACATCGTTGGGCCTGTCCCTCCGTCTTTCTTGATAAACAATCTGTAAAGAACGGCGCAAATATAAGGTATAACAGGCAAATTGCCAAGGAGGTCAATAAACTACTAAAGGGCCTCGATCTCTTTTGAAATATCTATTTCCTTGTAGCTTTTGGCATTGAAAATAACAGTGGCAGATATCTTATTGCTGTTTTCGTGCAGATAGATATTATGTGCACGATTGCCCACATACTGAGTGATGTACGCTTTCAGCTTCGCCCTCGCTGTGGCATTGGTGATGCCGGGTGAGCTTACTATGATCGTTATGATGGCCACTGTCACCACATGGTTAAAATCGAGGACCTCCTGTTTGTGTGCTGTCAAAATGTAGATTTAATGATAGAAAGGAAGGGGGCGAAGATACGCGCAATAAAGCAGACTGGCCGAATTATATTATTTTGAAGACTAATGCCTGCCAGAATATTTATTTACATAGATTAGCTTTACTAATAAAAACAAATGAAAATACACGAGATAAAGGTCTACCAGGAATTTGATGCACCCATAGAGCAGGTATGGGAAGCCTTTAATGACCATGCCAGCTTCGGTAAAATGATGGGGCAAAAGGTAGTAAGGGTCGTAGACAGTACTGACCCCAATAATATCAATGGCGTTGGCTCCGTGAGATCGCTGACATTACCTACAGGGCCATTTGAAGAGACCATAGTCAAATCTGAAAAGCCAAATCTGATAGAATATAAGATCAGTAAAGGCACGCCGCTTCAGCATCATTATGGGCGCATGCAATTTACAAGTCTACCGGACGGGAGGTCGGCTATTAATTACTCAATAGAGCTCGGTTCAAAATATCCTCTGATTGGAATGATCGTAAAAGCAGCCCTCGCTAAAGGAATAGCAAGTGGCCTCGCCAGCTATGCTAGAAAATTAAAGAAGCAGTAGAGCTACTATCATTCGATCCAGTCACTGCCCCACTGTGCCGGTGGTATATGTGCACGCAGTTTGCGAAAGAAGTAATACCCGTCAAAAAAGCCTATGGCCCTGTCGGTCTCTACACCACGCGGATCAAAGAAAATGACAGTGGGCAGTTGTGATACTTTAAAAAGCTTGCTATTGATCTCTGCCCCGTCGAAACTCTCCAGATCGATATAATATGCCAGATAGTTCTGATTGGCCAAAGCGGCTATTTGCTCATTGGTAAAAAGTTCATTTTTGATCCGGTGGCAAGGCGCACACCAAGGAGCGCTAAACATGATAAAGTAGGGCTTATTATCAAATCTTGCCTGCTTCTGAAAGGCATCAAAGGCCAGATCGGAGAAGATGACCGTATCTCTGACAGAAGCGATAAAAGTATCTGTGGGAATAGCACTATTGCTCTGAGCAGATGAAACCAAATGAAAAAAAAGACCCCAGAAAAGCAATAAATACCTCATGCAGTAGTTTATCCAAAATTAAGCCCATTTTTGCAGAAATCGCAATGAATACTCTGCCTAGTATGACAGTGGGATTAAACAGAACAATGTTAAAGCAGTCTAAATAAAACTAAAACCGCTTTTCGATCCTTATTTTAATACTACTTTTATCATATGAATATTTCTACTCACGACAGGTCAGCTATTGGTTTGATTGGTATGATGGCAGCAGTTTTGTTTTCGGGTAATATCGCTGCGCAATTTCCCAATCAAGATGCAGCGGTATTGTTTTCGCGAAACTCTGTGAGTGGAACAGCAGCTTCCACCGGTGCAGGTGGGGCATTCAGCTCGGTCGGTGGCGATCTGGGATCTATTGAGCTCAATCCTGCCGGATTGGGGCTATTCAAGTCCAACGATATAAGCATTACCCCGGGACTGAAGATATCAGCTGACCGGTCGAACTATGATGGCAACAATGCTAATACTCCGCAGGTCAGTCCGGAGATCGCTCAGGCGGGTGCGGCTTTCACAAAAAAAATGTCTAAAGGCCCTTTGAAATCTTTCACATTTGCGCTGAACTATGAAGGGCAGAATTTCTTCTCCAGGAATCAAAATTTCGGATATACTAATAACAGCCATTCCCTGATCGACAACTATGCCTATATATATAATAACGGCTACACCCCTCTCG
>PLSN01000401.1 GCA_003165135.1 Bacteroidota bacterium | reverse complement strand
TATCGTTCCAGATTGCTTCGTCCCTGCCTGACTGCGCCACGCAGGCAGGGGAAGCCTCCTCAATGACGGCTTTTTTGTAGCGGGGGACAAACAGCCTCCGCGTCTCCGCGCCTTTGCGGTAAATATTTCTTTCGCGCTTTCGCGTTTTCCCGAGACATTTGTTATTTCAAAATCAAATTACTACATTAAAGTCCGTATTGATATCTTTCTGAAACGATAAAAGAACCCATATGGGAAATAAATACCTCCTGCTTGCCATATTGCTTGCAGTAAGTCTGTCATCATCTGCTCAGGGCACCTGGTCTCCTACTACTGCCCCCTATGTCACCGACCGCTATGATGATATATACTTCATCAATGCTGACACCGGCTGGGCTGCCTGTCTGGATGATGGCACCTATAATCAGCAAGGTAAAATACTCAAAACAACCGATGGCGGCCTGATCTGGGATTCTACTAATGCACCAAATACATCAGAATATAGAGACATCTCTTTCCTCGACAGCCGGACAGGTTTCACCGGTACGCTCCAGACATCTTTCTATGATTCTTTTGATACTACGATCATGTATACCAGTACGGATGGCGGGCTGGACTGGCAGCCTGTGACCAATCTGCCCGGTCCGAGGCCTGCGGNNTTCTGCGGTATGCGCATGATCAACGACTCTACCCTCTATGCCTGCGGGAGGTATTTCGGACCGCCGGGGTTTTATAAGACAATCAACAAAGGCGCATCATGGAGCTATGTCAATCTGGATTCGGTCGGAGGCGGATTGGTGGATGCATTTTTTTTCGGGCCTGATACAGGATTCATAGTAGGTACTACTGATACTAATTTTAATATCGACTTTGGTGCCAGTAGCAGCGGGATCATACTCTATACCACAGATGCCGGCGATCACTGGCAGCGCGTATGCACCACGGGCCGGATGAGTGAGATGTGCTGGAAGCTGAGCTTCCCCTCACGGCTGATAGGATATGCCAGCATTGAGTCATTCAGGTCTACGGTCGATTCCCAGTTTTGCATGAAGACCACTGATGGTGGACTGACATGGCAGGAAGTATACTTCTGTACCAATAGCGGATACTCTCAATCTGGCTTAGGTGGTTTTGATGCACAGGCCATAGGTTTCATAAATGATACGGTAGGATGGATAGGCGGGCGTGATACGACTCCGACAGGGACGGAATACAAAACAACCGACGGTGGCAATACCTGGACGGCCGAGCACTGGGGCAAAAACCTGAACAGGTTCCGTTTTCTGAATGATGGCAGTGCCTATGTATCCGGCCTGACCGTATACAAATACTGCAACAGTCCGACAGTTTATGATACTGCTGTGATCTGTCCGGGTGGATATTATTCGCTCGGTGATAGCGTCTTTACTCAGGCAGGAGGTCATACTGCTATTTTGCAGGGCGGCTGTGATACGACAGCCAATCTGTCGCTTGGCTTTTATCCGCAGCAGACGCCATCTATCACTGACAGTGCAGGCACATTATACGCATCGGGAGGATTCCTTCTCTATCAGTGGGTCCTCAATAATAACACGATCACTGGCGCCAGTCTACCTAGCTATGTGCCCCTGACCGATGGTACATATTATGTATATGCCAGAGATAGTAATGATTGTGTGGAGTTGTCTGCAAACTATGTGGTCACTAATGTCGGGACCTCCTCTGTCACAGGCACATCCTTCCTGCTCTATCCTGATCCGGTATATGACCGGCTGGTCATTGCTGGATTGCCCGAGGGATCACCGATAGTCATCACCGATATAGTCGGTCAGGTGCTGATGCGTGACACATACAATGTAAATACCAGATCGATAGATGTATCATCGCTGACTGCAGGCGTCTACTTTGTGAATAATAAGAAGTTTGTCAAGGAATAATGTTGCGCTCGTTGGTCGATCAGTAAGATTAAAGGATCAAAATTGAGTGATGCCAAATCTGTATTTGCATTCATTTTCAAATCTTCAAATTGCCGAATTTTCAAATTTCAAAAGAATGTTTGCAGATTAAAAAACTTTCACTAGCTTCGTTTCATATTACGCACAACGTCTCCCGCGCAATTAGTCCTCCAAAAACCAAAATTGTACTGATTTATAAGTATCAAACCAACGCAGGTTGTTTTCACTACACGTCAAATTTTCGGCATTACTACGTCATTTTAAACTTTAAAACACGCTCATGTACGACATCCTCCAGCTAAACGAAATGATCCTCCCGGAACTAAAGGAAATAGCTGACAACCTTAAACTAAAAGGTACACAGAAACTCGAAAAACAAGACCTCATTCACAAGATCCTCGATGCGCAGGCACTCACTGCTGACACATCAGTAGTGGATGACAAACCGATCTCAGAAAAAGCTCGCAGCCCCCGCACCCGAAAGCCTATCAAACCGGGCAAACCTGATGCATCAGAATCAAAAGCACCGGTGCTGAAGCTCGATCCCGAGGCTGATGCTACAGTAGCTAAGCCGGAAGAAGGACTCGTAGAACTGAAAGAAGAAAAACCTGTCGAGCAGGTCAGCCAGCAGTCTCCTCCGCGTCCTCAGAATAACATGCGGGAGACACATGCCAAACAGCAACATACTCAGCAAAAACCTACCAATAAACACAACCAGCAGCGCGGCGACCAGCCACCTCTGCAGACGCAGCCATCTAACGAAAACGCAGACGGCAATCAACAGGACAGTAGCACTGAAAATCAAAACAACAACGAACAAAGCGCCGAAAATCCACAGGGTTCAAATCCACAAGAGACACAGCAGGAGCGCACACAAAATAATAACTGGCGCAACCGTCAGGGACAGGAGATATTCAGTGTAGAAACAGATGCCATCATCGAGGGTGAAGGTGTACTGGAGATGATGCCTGATGGATATGGATTCCTCCGCTCATCTGACTATAGCTATCTCTCCTCACCGGACGATATATATGTATCTCCATCCCAGATCAAACTATTCGGTCTCAAGACAGGTGACACTGTCAAAGGCTTCATCCGCCCTCCGAAGGTCGGTGAAAAATATTTCGCCCTGCTCAAAGTAGATACGCTCAACGGCCGTCTGCCGGATGATATCCGTGACAGGGTCGGTTTTGACTATCTCACCCCACTTTTCCCTGAGGAGAAGTTGACTTTGACGACTACGCACGACAGGCTCAGCACAAGGATCATCGATCTATTCACGCCTATCGGCAAAGGACAGCGTGCTATGATCGTAGCTCAGCCTAAGGTCGGTAAGACAACTATCCTGAAAGACATCGCCAATGCCATCGCGACAAATCACCCCGAGGTATACCTCATAGTCCTGCTCATCGATGAGCGTCCGGAGGAAGTCACCGATATGGAGCGCAGCGTAAGGGCTGAGGTTATCGCTTCTACCTTTGACGAGCCGGCAGATAAGCACGTGAAAGTAGCTGCCGTAGTTTTGCAAAAGGCAAAAAGGCTCGTAGAGTGCGGACATGATGTGGTGATACTGCTCGACTCTATCACTCGCTTGGCACGTGCGCATAATACTACAGCCCCATCATCCGGCAAGGTACTCTCCGGTGGTGTAGAAGCCAATGCAATGCAGAAACCTAAGCAGTTCTTTGGTGCCGCTCGTAAGGTGGAGTTTGGCGGATCACTGACTATCATCGCTACGGCGCTTATAGATACCGGTTCGAGGATGGATGAGGTGATCTTTGAAGAGTTTAAGGGTACCGGTAACATGGAGCTCCAGCTCGACCGCAAACTCTCCAACAAACGTATATATCCTGCTATTGACGTACCTTCATCCAGCACAAGGCGCGAAGACTTGCTTACAGATAAGAACACCTTACAGCGTGTCTGGATCCTAAGGGAACACCTTTCAGATATGAACCCTGAAGAATCAATCAACTTCCTGCTCGACCGTATGCGGAATACCAACAGCAACGAAGAGTTTTTGATCTCGATGAACGGGTGAGACTTAGGGGTCAGTGGATAGGAGTCAGGGGTTAGTCGAAAAGAAAAACACATTCTAAGAGCGTCATTGAGCAAACCGATATTAGATGCCGTCATTCCGGGCGGCTTGAGCTTGCCTCAGCCTGACCCGGAACCCGAAGGCTCATGGAGCATAGCGTAATAATCCCGTCGAGCCGCACCGAGGAAACAACAATTCGCCTCTTCATCCTAAGGGCGAAAATGATCAATCAACAGGCACAATAAATAAAGAGCGTTGGCATTTTGATTTAATTTCCAAATTGCCTCATTTTCAAATAGTTTTTACAGTTTGTTAGTGTGAAATTGTTGAATAAGCTTATCGAGCTGTTCCTCTGTGGCATTGTCGAGG
>PLSN01000195.1 GCA_003165135.1 Bacteroidota bacterium | reverse complement strand
GACATCCAATCCGATATCATTTGAGCTGATACCAAATCCATTCAGCAATAGTACTACGATCAGGATAGATGCTAAAACACTTCTTGTCAATGCTTCAGTAGTGTTCTATGATATGCTGGGTCAGCCGGTAGATGCTATCGCTATACCGGCCGGTGCGAATGAAGTAGTATATACCAATACGAAACTGGCATCAGGTATATACATGGCAGCGGTAATGAGCAATGGTAAAGTAGTAGCAGTCAAGAAAGTAATAGCAGAGTAGAAGTGGTAAAGGTTATCAGTCTGCAACTTTAGCAAACAGGCTAATATTGCTTTTGATATATTGTTTTATGATGGCTCTTTCTGGATCGATCACAGTGTTGAACTGATCTTCTATTGGTTCAAATTCTTTATGCTCCAGATATAGTTTCGCGAATTCCTCCGNNTCTGATAGGGGGCTGTCAAAAATATAACTTCCATAACCATTTTCTATCAACTGGATGAAGCCACCATTACAAACTTCGCCATCCATTACACCAAATGCTAAAAGTATGTTTTGTTCGGTAGTAAATTTGTTTTGAACCTGACCCGTTGGGTCGGAAGAAAGTACCTGGAAATATTTCTCTATGAAAAGTAAAAGATACTTTCCTGCATTATTTTGAACAGCATCAAGTTCATGCTTTTCTATCACCGGCACCATCGCGTCGCTCATTCCTGCGTATGCTTTTTCCGGCCAAATCCAAAGTCGATCCGGTAATAGAATAGAGGCAGGAAGCCTAGTTGATAGACAAGTTCGGGCTGGGTTTGTCCCTGTATGTATTGTATACGGAGTATGTTCTTTTCTCCTGTTACATTGACCAGATCGATACCTAGTTCCTGAGTCAGGTGCTTACGGCTATTCCATGAATAATTAACCTTGATGTCGAGTCTGAAATATGGCTTGAACTCAAACTTATTCCGCTCATTATCTATCACCACTGGTTCATCTGCATATTTCGATTTGACAGTGTCAAATGGCGTATAGTGTTGTCCGCCGCCGAAGGTCACTTTGCCACCTATGCCGATAGTATTGATCCTTTTCTTACACCATTTAAATTCTTTCGTACCCAGCAGGTTCATGACGTAGTGCCCGTTGAAATCGGAGTTCCACCAGAGGCCGTCGCTGGCCCTGTAGCGTGCATCATAGAGCGAACCTGAGAACATCGCGAACCAGTTGTGTGTGAAGAATTTTTCCACTGTCAGCTCTATACCGTAGTTTCGGCCTATGCCTTTATTCACGAGTTTATATGGGAAGAAACGATCAAACCCTGTTCCTTCATTGATGATAGAGTAGGATGATGAGAAGGTATCGACCGGCAGGTCAAAGATATATTGGAAATAGGCTTCCACCTTGATCCTGACATCGCTCCGGAAGAATACATCATAGCTGCCTACCAGATGGAATGAACGGGTGAACCCCAGGTTCTCATTTCGCAATCTGGTATTGTTGGGATCGGCATAATCATCACGCTGAAAGTAGACATAATAGGGCTGAGTCTGGCTATGCAGGCCTGTCCCGAAAGCGATAGATTGGTTTTGATTAAACTTATATTTGATAGAGGCGCGAGGCTCTAAGCTCCATGAACCATTGAGCGAAAAGATCTGACCATTCAGGCCGGCTGTGGCAGTCACCTTACTGCTAATGTTATATTTCCACTGGATATATGGCATAAAGAGGAAATGCACTCCTTTGTAGTCCAGTCTCCGTTCCCATTGGAAGGTACCAAGGTTCAGATTGGAGTCTATATAATTAAAGACAAGCATTTCCGAATTCATACCAAAGCGGATGGAATGTTTTGAGTTGATCTTATAATTTCTGAAAAAATTGGCGCTGAATTTAGACTCGACAAATTTATAACCCATCTGGCGATAGAGGCCATCTACTACAAAGTTACCTGTAGTAGAGTCTACGTGGCGGACCACCTGATTGTAATGGTCTGTGATAAGTGTGCTGGATGCAGCAAATGTTATTTTTGAATAGCATTTCTCACTGATAGGGCGGGTATAGTTGAGTCCGATAATACCAAGTCCTGATTTAAAGTATTCATCGACATTGTTGGTAGCATATATGTCCTGCCCACCGGGTCTCAGATCAGTGCTGGTGATAAACTGAATAGTACTGTATCCGCCTATACCAAACACAGAAACTGATCCGCCCTTTTTCAGCGGGAAATTAAGCTTGAAATTCAGGTCCTGATAATGTGGCACGGCTGTAGTACCGATGTCCACGCCCATTTTGACCAGCAGGTCAAGGGTGGAATATCTGTAGCCGACGATGTAAGATGATTTGTCATCCTTGTTTAGCGGCCCTTCGGCTAATACATCGGCGCCGAGTATACCCCATTGGATAGAAGCCTCGTGGTTTTCATCATTGCCGTTCTTCAGCTTTACATCAAATACTGCTGATAAAGCATTGCCATATTCTGCCGGGAATGCTCCGGTAAAGAAGTCTGAATTACCCAGCGTTTTACTATTAAGGATGTTAACTGAGCCTCCGGTCGTGCCCGCTATCGCAAAGTGGGATGGATTTGGGATGTCGACGTTTTCCACTTTCCAGAGCACCCCTAGTGGAGAGTTTCCTCTGACCACTATATCATTTCTGGAGTCATCAGTGCCGGATACACCTGCGAAGTTTGAGGCCATACGTGCCGGATCATCGCGGCTGCCTGCATATCTGGATGTCTCCTCTATAGTGAATGACCGGGCACTGACCTGCGCCATTTCATTGATGGTTTCGCCTTTTCTTTTGCCTGTGGTCACTTGTACCTCTTTCATCTCAGAGATGGTCGGGTCCATCTCGATCTTTAGTATTACTTGTTTGGCAGCTGTCACAGGGGTATTGGGTATCGTTACTTTATTGTAGCCGATATAGCTGGCAGTGATGTTTACACGGCCTACGGGCACTTTCTCTATTCTGAAGTAACCACGTTCGTCCGTAGCAGAACCGCCTAGCAGTTTGTCGCCTACATAGATCGCCACATTGACGCCAAATAGCGGCGAGTTACTTTCTCTATCAATGATACTGCCTCTGACAGTTTGTGTAATGTTGGAAGTCTGGGAAACACAGGTCCCGATAGAAAGAATGAAAAAAATAATGAGTATTGTGTGTTTCATGCGTTGAGGGGAAGCGCAATTTTTATAGTAACACGGAAAAATACCTATTGTTGTTTCACTTCAGCAACATTGTCTACGAAGTAGTTGGTCTCACCCTGCCAGATGAATGCATGTTTGATCTCTCTGTAATGCAGTGTGACACTTTTGCCCTCTAAGTGGGACAGCGTCTCTGCCACAGCAGGATCTTTGACAGAGAAATCCCAGATATTGTTCATCAGGCCACCCTGAGGCACCTGGCTCAGGCCTATCTNNGGATTGAGCTCGCCTTCGTAGGTCTTGAATACATTTCCTTTTTTTGAAAATTTAATAAGGATCCCTGCACGGTTTCCTTCGCTATAAGTATATTGGGTATAGGCATAGTACAAACCTAGTATCAGGACGAGTACTGCCAAAAATATCAGACTGGCTTTTTTCATGTTTTTTATTTTGCGAACTAAATATACCTTCTTTTTGCAATTGGTGTATTCATAATTAATGAACAGCAATTTGTTTACAAAGTCGTACTTTATTTGATATGAAAACTATCGAAGTTTAAAATAGTTATTTTGATAGATTCACAGAAAGTGTATTTTAGCCCTGCTTATCTCATAATAGGCAAATAATAAAACATATACATGGGTACAATTATATCATCGGTTGTTTTTCTGGTCTTCGTCGGCACTGCATTCTATTTTGCCTATCGGGGCTTTCATGGCGTCTACCGCAATATCATGCTCGGCCGCCCCGAGGACCTGTCTGACAATAAAGGCGAACGCTTCAAGACCATGATGCTGGTGGCTTTCGGGCAGAAGAAGATGTTCAAGCGCCCCATAGCAGCCTTGCTCCACCTCACTATATATGTATCATTTGTCATCACCCAGATAGAGCTCATTGAGATATTCATTGACGGCGCTTTCGGCACACACAGGATCATCTATCATGCATGGGAGCATATCCCTGCATTGAGAGCGCTATATGTTTTTACGATTGACTTCATTGAGGTATTGTCGCTGCTTACTTTTGCAGTGACTGTTGCATTTCTGTACAGGCGCGATCTGTTAAAACTGCCACGCTTTACTTCACTTGATCTGAAAGGCTGGCCTAATCTCGATGCACATCTCATCCTTGTATTTGAGATGATACTGATCACCTGCATCTTTATGATGAACAGTTTTGACATGGCTGCCAATAACAATGAGTATGGTTTCTGGCTCAGTGGTATCATAGCAGGATGGTGGAGTGGAGCGGACCAGGGACTGCTGGAGATATTTGAGAAGATCGGCTGGTGGGGACACCTTGCAATGGTGATGGTCTTCCTTGTATATCTGTCATACTCTAAGCATTTGCACATCCTTCTCGCATTTCCTAATACCTATTTCTCCCGCCTCACACCAAAAGGCTATATCGCCAATATGCCTGCGGTGACCCGCGAAGTAAAGCTGATGCTCGATCCTAATGCACAGGTAGAGCCCGGCCCTGCAGACGGCAGCACACCTAAGTTTGGAGCGAAGGATATTTTTGACCTGAGCTGGAAAAACCTCCTCGATGCATATACCTGCACCGAGTGCGGACGCTGCACTGCACAGTGCCCTGCTAATCTCACAGGCAAGAAACTCTCTCCGCGCAAGATCATGATGGATACACGTGACCGTATGGAGGAAGTGGCTGTAGTGCTAGATGCCAATAAAGGAATATGGAAAGACGATGGCAAATCGCTGATCGAAAATGGCCACATTAGTGTTGAAGAACTTCGCGCTTGTACCACATGTAACGCTTGTGTCGAAGAATGCCCGGTCAATATATCACCGCTGGATATCATCGTGCAGCTACGCAGGAGCCTGATCATGGAGGATTCGAACTCGCCGAATGAATGGAACGGTATGTTTGCTAATCTGGAGAATAACGCGGCCCCATGGCAGTTTTCGCAGCAGGACAGATTGAATTGGGAGAGTGATAATTAAAAGTTAAGAGTTAACAATTAAAAATTAAGCGTGAACGGCGAGAAGTTTGATAAAGTTAAGTTCAAGAAGCGCATATATACTCTTGTCTTGAAAATACTAAAGAGTCTTGAAAAGCTACCTAAAGATAATGTGACCTATAAGTTGTCAGACCAGTTGATAAGGAGCAGTACCAGTGTAATTGCAAATTATGTCGAAGGACAATCGGCTATATCGAAGAAAGAGTTTATCAGTTTTCTTCAAATTGCACTAAAATCTGCTAATGAGAGTAAACTATGGCTGGCAATGCTGAAAGATATGGAGAAAATGAAAAGTAATGAAAGTGAAGCACTATTGGATGAAATGAATGAGATTTCGAAAGTGCTAACACAAAGTTTGATCACATTGAAAAAATCAAACGTCAAGTAAACTATTAATTTTTAACTATTAATTATTAACTCTCATGGAGGTAAAGACAATGGCGGACTACGCCGCGAATGGTGACAAACCTGATGTGCTTTTTTGGGTAGGATGTGCAGGTAGTTTTGACCAGCGCGCTCAGAAGGTCACACGTGCATTTGTGAAAATACTCAATCATCTCGGCATCAAGTTTGCGGTGCTGGGCACTGAGGAGAGTTGCACCGGTGACCCTGCCAAACGCGCAGGAAATGAGTTCGTATACCAGATGCTGGCATTGCAAAATATAGAAGTGATGAACGGCTATGGCGTGCAGAATATCGTCACAACATGTCCTCACTGCTTCAATATCCTCAAAAATGAATATCCATCTCTCGGCGGCAAATATAAAGTAAAGCATCATACTCAGTTCCTGCAGGAGCTGATAGATCAGGGCAAGATCAAGATCACCGAAGGTGGCAGTTTCAAAGGTAAGACCATCACCTACCATGACTCCTGCTATCTCGGCCGTGCGAATGAGGTCTACGAAGCTCCGCGTAAGGTACTCGAACAACTCGATGCAGAGCTCGTCGAAATGAAAAGCTGCAAGACACGCGGCCTCTGCTGTGGTGCGGGTGGTGCGCAGATGTTCAAGGAGGATGAAAAAGGCACAATGCGTATCAACGAAGCTCGTGCCATAGAGGTAGAAGAATCGGGTGCAGAGATCGTGGCTGCCGCCTGTCCGTTCTGTAGTACTATGCTTAGTGACGGTATGAAAGTCAGAAACCGTCCTGATGTCAAGGTCTTCGATATAGCGGAGCTGCTGGCAGCAGGGCAGGGGCTGGAGACGATATAGTAATTTACAATTGACAATGAAATACACCTATGCAACATTGTAAAATATTAGTTTCCTTCTTACTTACTATATT
>PLSN01000156.1:3577-5104 GCA_003165135.1 Bacteroidota bacterium | reverse complement strand
TAAATTCTTTTACCTGATACTTATTTCGGGACCCGGTTTTTTTTAGAGGAATATTTGTACCTTACCATTAAAATTAAAATTATGGTTATAGCACTTTGGATCGTACAGGGTTTGTTGGGTTTGATCTTTGTGATCACGGGCAGTTTTAAACTTTTTCAAAGCAGGGAAAAGGTAATAGCAAGCGGTGGCACCTGGGCGGAGGATTTTCCTCCCGGAATAATTAAACTAATCGCAGGAGTTGAGCTCATCAGCGGGCTCTCTGTGATATTGCCGAGGTTACTGGGGCATGGATATTACCTTACGTTCATTGCTGCGGCTTGTATTGGCGTGATAATGACTGGTGCGATATTTGTTCATCTCAGGCGCAAAGAATATCAGCATGCCCTTATCAATTTGGTGTTTTTGCTTATGGCTTTGTTTGTNNTGGCTAATGCTGTGCGGCCGGTTTAGGTGTAAGGGGGACCTGATTATAGAATGCTCACCACCACTGAGGTTTTAGCTACTGCGAGCCTGAATTTATTATTTGCCCAGCAAACTTTCTATCGCCCGGATCAGGTCCTCACCATGGAGGTCTCTGGAGTAGATATTACCGCTTTTGTCTATCAGCACATTTCTAGGCAGGTCTGTGATATCATAGTCACCCGCAGTGGCACCTGCCCCGCCGCGAAGGTCTGATGCTTGCGGCCATGTCAGGCCATCGGCCTGCATGGCCTTTAACCATAAGGAGCGTTCATTATCCAACGAGAAGGATACGATCTCAAAACCCGCTGGATGGTATTTCTGATAGACATTCAGCATTCTTTTGTTTTCCTGACGGCATGGCCCGCAGTAGGATGCCCAGAAATCAAGCAGCACTATTTTGCCACGAAATGCTGTCAGCTTCACTGCATGGTCTGATGTATCATTACCGCTGATCTCAGGAGCTGCATGGCCGGATGCAGTTTTGTTCAGGTGTTCAAAGTCGTCCAGAAATTTCCTGCCTGCAGAACTCTGGCGCACTGCAGGGCTGAGCTGCATAAAGGCAGACTGAATGGTATTAAGGTTGTCAGGTTTGAATAGCAACCACTGGATGAAATACAACGCTGGATAATTTTCGGAGTTTGACCCGATGCTCATGCGGATGCTTTGAATCCATTGGGCTTGCTGCACGGTCCACAATGAGTCTGCGACTTGCAAAGCATGATTGTCATGTACTGCTGATGCCTGCTGGTGCGCTGCATTATTCTGACGGGCATGCTCAAAAAAATCACTCAGCCCCGGTTTGAGTTTTTCATAAATGACATCTGATACAGAACCACTAATGGTAGTTTTATCCGGGGCATCTTTGACCAAGTGTATACTTATGGTGGCATTCTCTATGAAGAAACTGATGCTGTATGACCAACCCTCGGTTATGGTGAACCTCGCCAACTCCGGATCCTCTGCTATACCCGCAAGAGTAAATGTGCCGGCGGTGATGCGGGTGGTAAGAGTGGTGTCTTTCTCATTTTGATTTACATAAGTGAGCGATACGGTACCTGCTTGAAG
>PLSN01000156.1:0-3561 GCA_003165135.1 Bacteroidota bacterium | reverse complement strand
GTTAGATAGATTGTTCTTTTCATTGCTTGAATGGTGTAAAGCTATAAGAGATATTTGGTTTGTCTCATGCAAATTAAAGTTTAGGCTTCACAGCCTAACTTTTTGAACTTATGACTTAAATACGCACATCTTTTTTTTGCTGTAAGAGTAAATGCCATCACTTTGTCATCGACCAATGGTCAACAAAAAATGTTTAATATTACTCTAAGTAATAAAACACCGACCATGTCTTATTTTGATAATAAAGTAGTTTGGATCACCGGGGCATCTTCGGGCATAGGAGAGGCGCTGGCATATACTTTCGCAAAGCACAAAGTTAAGCTCATACTGTCAGCACGCAGAGCTGATGAACTGGCCCGTGTGAAGGCTTCCTGCGGACTGCCGGATGCGGATATACTCGTGTTACCGCTGGATGTCTCTGATCATGCTGGTTTTGATGCCGCAACTAAAAAAGTGATAGAACAGTTCGGACGGGTGGACATACTAGTCAATAACGCTGGACTAAGCCACTGGTCAAAGATCAAAGATACGAGCATGGATGTGATAAAGACCATTCTGAATGTAAACTTCTTTGGTGCTGTGGGCCTGACTAAAGCGGTGCTGCCTCACATGCTCGAAAAGAAGAAAGGCAATATCGTCGTCATCTCCAGCATTCTTGGCCATATCGTCACTCCGAAGCAAGGAGCCTACAATGCCAGCAAACATGCGCTGATGGGCTTCTTTGATACGCTGCGTGCAGAGACGACTGGTGACGGTATCAAGGTCCTATTGGTCTGTCCGGGTTTCGTACGTACCAATGTGGCAAAAAACTCTCTCGACAGAGATGGAAAGCCTATCAATAAAGATAATAACCTGATCGCTGGCGGCCTTGATCCATTATATGTCAGCGAGCAGGTGCTTAATGCTATCCAGAGCAACAAAGAAGAGATAGTAGTCGCCGGCTTTAAAGAAAAGCTTGCAATAGTTATTAAACGCTTTGCACCGGGATTGTTTTCTAAATTCATCAGCAATAATAAACTGGCTTAATCAATATCATGTCATCAAAATTTTATTCCAAAGAGAACTTGCATTTCCTGCTTCATGAAGTATTCAATGTTGGAGAATTGTGTAAACGAGATTCATTCAAAGAACATACACCCGAGGGCCTCGATATGATACTGGAGGCTGCTGCTAGTGTGTCTCAGGACCATCTTCGCCCAATATTGGTAGAGATGGATTCCAAGCCGCCATATCTGGAGAACGGACGTATCAAGGTACACCCCAAGATGCGTGAGCTGATGCAGACATTCGGACGCGACGGATGGATATCGATGTCAGCACCTCATGAGTTTGGAGGTCAGCAGGTACCATTTACTATTACAGAGGCAGTGGGCTTCATCATGGGCGCAGCCAATTACTCCACTATGGTCTTTCCATTTCTGACTACCGGTGCAGCACATCTGATAGAGTCTTTCGGAACACAGGAATTGAAACAAACCTATATTCCAAAAATGTACGCAGGCGACTGGCAGGGCACGATGGCACTCACTGAGCCGGGCGCAGGTAGCTCACTCTCAGATGTGGTCAGTACTGCGACACCGACTGCCGATGGCCATTATCTGATCAAGGGGCAGAAGATATTTATCAGTTGCGGGGATAGTGATGCGGTCGATAATATAGTCCACCTGATGCTCGCCCGTATTGATGGAGCGCCTGCCGGGACTAAAGGTATATCCTTATTCGTAGTACCAAGAATGCGACCAGAAGCAGGTGATTTGGTATTCAATGATGTCAATACTGCCGGAGTCTTTCATAAGATGGGCTATCACGGCGCACCTATCGCACATCTGATCATGGGCGAGAGCGATGACTGCCGTGGCTATCTATTGGGGGAGGAGCATAAAGGTCTGAGCTATATGTTTCAAATGATGAATGAGGCACGGATAGGAGTGGGTTGCAATGCTGTCTCAATAGCATCAGCGGCTTATTATACCTCACTCGAATACGCCACAGTGCGCACGCAAGGACGTAAGATAACCGAGAAAGACCCACTGAAGCCACAAATCCCGATCATAGAACATGCAGATGTAAAGAGGATGCTGCTATTCCAGAAGGCAGTCGTAGAAGGCTCGCTATCACTGGTGCTGGAGGCTACCATGCGCTATGATATATCGAAGACATCAGAAGGGGAGGAGAAAGAAAAGAATCACCTGATACTGGAGCTGCTCACGCCGATGGTGAAATCATATCCTGCAGAAATGAGCATTCTGACCACGAGTGCTGCCTTGCAGATATTCGGAGGGTACGGCTTTACCAAAGAGTTTCTAGCAGAGCTGTTTTTTAGAGAAACTCGTATCCACACGCTCCACGAAGGTACTACGGCTATTCATGGCATGGACCTGCTAGGTCGTAAAGTGATGTTAAAGAACGGTTTGGCCACTATGCTGCTCATGCAGGAGGTAATGGCAGATATCGAAAAGGCCCAAAAATATGAAGCGACAAAAACTTACGCTACACTGCTGGGCGATAAGCTCATGAAGCTCCAGGAAGTGACCATGCATCTCGTCGAGGTGGCACAGAAAGAAGGCCCGGAGGCTTATCTCTCAGATGCTACCTTATATCTTGAACTCTTTGGCATCCTCGCAGTAGGATGGCAGTGGATCAAACAAGGTATCAAGGTTGAAGAGCTGAAGCAGGCGAATACCAAAAACTACTCTGCTGAGTTCCTTCAGTCAAAAGAATATGCGCTGCAATATTTCTTCGAATACGAAATACCCAAAACGGAAGGTCTCATCGCTAGGTTGAAAAGCAAGAACAGGGTTACTGTCAAGGCTACAAAGGAGGAAATTCTCTGACCCGCAAACCCCCTCAAGGCGGCTTAAGTAGAAAGTTAATTCCCTCCTTTATACGTATCCCATTCTCCGACTATCTTTCCTTGACGGTAGAGCTCGACCTTTTTGAAACAGAGCATCCCGTCACCCTCCCATGAGTGATAGAAGACANNTGGTATACCCCAGGTCATTTTCATCCCACCAGTAGTTTCTTTTTAAACCTGTCGGGCCTGCTAGTTCACCCGGCCATCCACCGCCGAGTAGAAAGTAGGAGACCTTTAGATTAGGATCCCATAAAAAGGTCAAGGCGGTGATCTTCTCAGCATGGGGCAGTTTCGCTGATTCGATCTTTTTAATGACAGGGCTACTCAGGAATAATGCAGGCTCATGGCCCAGTTCTATCACATCCTCAAACTGCTGAGGCGCGAGAAATCCGGAACCCATGGCGATGTCATTGACAGGTGTGCCTTTGTAATCAGGATAGCGGAAATAAGTATGACTGCCGCCGCTATTGAATGTCATCATGCTGATAGCTTTGACATCATAATGCTTCTTTAATTCATCAACAAATTGCCCGTAGAGCTCTTGTACATTGCCAAAAGCCTTTTCTATAGAGCTTTCTTTGTTGATATAAAATGGCACATATGGCACATGACCATCATAACCCATCAACCCAGTCAGTTCAAGATACTGGCCGTTCTGTTTGATGATCTCGACCGCTTCGGAGAATTCCTGAATGGTCGCAAAGCCG